>JAYVMH010000127.1:0-8419 GCA_043759015.1 Actinomycetota bacterium | reverse complement strand
GCTGTGCACGACGACCATCCGCAACTGCTCGCCGGGGTTGCCGACGGCGAGCACGTCGTCACCGCGGCCGTCCACGAACAGATCGGCGACCCGTTCGCGCCCACCACCCACGCGGAGGATGGCCGACTGACGGGCACGAAGGTGTGCGTGTCGCACGGCCTCCTCGCCAGCCGGTTCGTCGTCACCGCGGCCGACGGCCTGTACGTGGTCGAGGCTTCTGCGGCGGGTGTCGACGTCGATCGCCAGGACACGACATCGGGTGTCCCCGACGCGCTCGTGCGCTTCGAGGCGGCGCCGGCGCTGCGCATCGGCGGCCACGACGAGCTGCATGGGCTGCTGCGCAGGGCCCAGTCCGCCGCGTGCGTGATGATCGCCGCGTCGTGCCAGACCGCGCTCACGCTCACGGCGGAGTACGCCAAGACCCGGCAGCAGTTCGACCGGGCGATCGCCAGCTTCCAGGCCGTCAGCCAGCGGGCCGGTGACGCGTACATCGACACCGAAGCAGTCCGCCTCACCGCCTGGCAGGCCGCATGGCGCCTGGACCGCGGGTTGCCGTGCGACGAGGCGCTGCACACCGCCAAGTTCTGGGCTGCGGAGGGCGGTTGGCGAGTGATGCACGCCGCCCACCACCTCCACGGTGGCGTCGGTGTGGATCGTGACTACCCGCTCCACCAGCACTTCCTCAACCACAAGCAACTCGAACTGCAGCTGGGCTCGGCCACACCCTCGCTGCAGCGCCTGGGCAGGATCCTCGCCGACACACCGGTCTGATGCGCGGACGTTCGGCCCTACCCTCGCCCGTCGCCATTGACGACGATGGTCGATAGGGGGACCCCATGCAACGAGTCGACGGAGTCGATGCCGCATTCCTGGCCGCCGAGACACCCGAGTGGCACTTCCACGTCTCCGCGCTGCAGATCGTCGACCCGGCCGACGCGCCAGGGTTCGACTACGAGGCGTTCCAGCAGGTGTGCGAGGAACGCATCCACCTCGTGCCCCAGTTCCGCTGGAAGCTCATCGAGCCTCCGTTCCGGTTGGGTTGGTCCTGGTTCGCCGACGACCCGGCGTTCCTCGTCGCCAACCATCTGCGACACATCGTCGTCGCCGCACCGGGTGACCGTCGCTCCCTCGCCCGATTGGTGGGCGACCTGATCAGTCACAAGCTCGACCGCTCGCGGCCGCTGTGGGAGATGTGGTTCATCGAAGGACTCGACGACGGCCGAGTCGCGATCCTGACGAAGGTGCACCACTCGATCATCGACGGCACGTCCGGCAGCGACATCGCAACCCTGCTCTTCGACCTCACTCCCACGCCCGAGCCGAACCCGGCCCCGCCCCCCTACGAGGCCGAACCGGCGCCGACCACGCTGCAGATCATGGCCCGCAACGGCGTCGGGATGCTGCAGATGCCGTTGCGGGCGATGCGCTTCGGACGACAGATCGTCGAGCAAGGGGCCGCGTCCGTGCCGATGGCGTTCACCAAGAAAGCACCGACGCTGCCCTTCCAGGCGCCGGCCACCTCGTTCAACGGTCAGCTCACCCATCGACGCGGCTTCGCGTCGGCCGCGCTCCCCCTCGCCGACGTCCAGGCGTTGAAACATGCCGCAGGGGTGAAGTTGAACGACATCGTGCTCGCCATCTGCGCCGGTGTGCTGCGGAGCTATCTCCACGACAACGACGGTCTGCCCGATCGTCCGCTCGTCGCCCAGGTTCCCGTCTCCACCCGCACCGCCGCGTCGCGCAGCGTCGTCGGCACCCAGGTGGCGTCGATGTTCGTCTCACTGGCGACCGACATCGCCGACCCGGTCACCCGCCTGCACGCGATCCGCGACAGCTCGATCGCGGCGAAGAAGCTGCACGGCACGATGGCCGAGCATCGCAGCCTCGGCCTCAGCGATGCGCTGCTGCCGTCCGCGTTCTCGGTGGCGGCACGGGCGTGGTCGACCGCTCATCTCGACCGGCGGACCCCACCGATCTTCAACGTGATCATCTCCAACGTCGCCGGGCCGCCGGTGGACCTCTACGTCGCCGGCGCGCGGATCGAGCACATGTACGCGCTCGGGCCGCTGCTGTACGGCGGCGGGCTGAACATCACCGTGTTCAGCAACGGCGACACGATCGACATCGGGTTGATGACGTGCCCCGACCTGGTGCCCGACCCGTGGGCGTTGGCCGATCGATTCGTGCCGGCGTTCGACGAGCTCGCCGCGGCGGTCGCCCGCCATCACCGCTCGGCGAAGGCCCCTGTCGGATGACGATGGTCGATCCCCCGGCGCCGGTGACGGGCATTCCTCGTGGTCGACGCATCGAGCTGCACAAGCGGGGCACGACGTTCGTCCGTACGATCAAGGGCCCGCCCGGCGCGCCGACCGTGGTGCTGTTGCACGGCCTCGCCGCGACCGCGGCGCTCAACTGGCATCAGGCGTTCACGCCGCTCAGCGAGCACTTCCGGGTGATCGCACCCGACCTGCGTGGGCACGGGCGGGGCATCCGGTCACTGCGCCGGTTCCGCCTCGCCGACTGCGCGGCCGACGTCGCCGAAACACTGCGCGCGCTCGACGGCGAGCCCGCGATCGCTGTCGGCTACTCGATGGGCGGCCCGGTGGCGCAACTGCTCTGGCGGGATCATCGCGACGTCGTCAGCGGTCTCGTGTTGTGTGCAACGGGAGCGGACTTCGTACCGGGCAACCGCGAGCGCTACGCGCTGATCGCGCTCAGCCAGATCCTCGCCGGCACGACGCGCCTCGGCGCGGTCGCCACCCTCGTGCCGGGCGCAGTGATGCGCCGTGTGCTCAACGTTCCCGGCGGCGCGAACGCCACCCCGATGGCCGTTTGGGCACGACGGGAGATGAGCAAGCACAGCCCCCGGATGCTGCTCGAGGCCGGCCAGTCCCTCGCCACCTACAGCTCGCGGGACTGGCTCCACGAGGTCGATGTGCCAACCTCGGTGCTCGTGACGACACGCGACTCGGCCGTGCTCCCGATGGCCCAGTTCAGGATGGCCACCGAGATCAGGAACTCACACGTCAACCTGCTCGACGACGGACACGTGGCCTGCGTGAGCCCCGACTTCGGACGCAAGATCACCGACTCGTGCCTCGACGTGCAACGACGCGTGGAGCTCCGCGCGGCCGGCGCCTGGCCGGCGCGCGCATGAGCACGCTCGCGTTCGCGCTCGGCATCGCAGCGATGTTCGCGACGCTGTGCGCGACGATCCGCCTCCGCCACCCTGCCGAGCTCGCGTTCGCCTACATGATGATCGGGTGGATGGCCGGCGAGTTGGCCGTCTTCAACATCTGTCTGCAGGCGACCGCGATTGCGCTGCTGGCGTGGGCGGGCGCGCTCGACACCCCGTTCGGCGTCGTCGGCGAAGCGGCCCTGGCGATCTCGATCATCGGGCTCATCAGGGCGCAGATCGTCGCCGGCACCGCGGCCGGCGCGTTCGAGCGCGGCCTCGCCGACGGCCTCGGCGAGCAGTCTCGCGACACGGCCTCGCCGCCTCGAAGATCGCAGGCGTGGCGTCCGTTCCACTTCGATCACTCGGGCATCGAGGTCGTTCGCGACGTCCCGTACTGCGGACCGAGCACACGCAACCTGCTCGATGTGTACCGCACCGCCGGCACGAAGGAAGGCGACGACCTGCCGGTGATCATCTACGTGCACGGCGGCGCGTGGACGATCGGCGACAAGGCTCAGCAGGGCAAGCCGATGCTCCTCCACCTCGCTCGCCGGGGCTTCGTGGGCGTCAGCGTCAACTACCGGCTGGCACCCAAGGATCGCTGGCCCGCGCAGATCGTCGACGTGAAGCGAGCCATCGCGTGGGTCCGCGAGCACATCGCCGACTACGGCGGCGACCCTTCGTTCATCGCGATCTCCGGGTCGTCGGCCGGAGGCCACCTCTCCATGCTGGCCGCGCTCACGCCGGGCGATGCGAGGTTCCAACCGGGCTTCGAGCACGCCGACACCAGCGTCGATGCGTGCGTGCCGATCTACGCCCCGTTCGACCTCACCGACAGCGCGGGCCTCCGCGGACGAGCGGCCATGCGGCGTTTCCTCGAACAAAGGGTGTTCACCACCCGCCTCGCCGACGACCGGCACGGCTGGCGCAACGCGTCGCCGCTGTTCAGAGTGAACCCAGTTGCTCCACCGACCTTCGTGATCCAGGGCCGGCTCGACGAGCTGGTGTGGGTGGAGGAGACGCGAGCATTCGTCGCCGCCTTGAGCGCCAGATCGACGTCACCGGTCGTGTTTGTGGAGGTCCCCGGCGCTCAACACGCGTTCGAGGTGTTCAACTCCGTGCGCAGCCGCGAGGCGGTGGATTCGATCGCCCGTTTCCTCGTGGTGATCGCCTCCCGTCAGTCAGCGAGCAGGCGGACGGCTTCGTCGTAGGCCCAGCGGTAGTCCGCCTTGCCGACGGCGGTGCGCACGACCTCGGGCACGAAGAGCACCGTCTTCGGGCACTTGTAGTCGGCCACGAGCGTGCGGCTGTGGGCGACGAGGTCGGCCACGGTCGGCTCGGTGCCGGGCCGCACTGCGACCAGCGCCGTGACCTGATGGCCCCATCTGTCGCTCGGCGTGCCGACGACCACCGCGTCGTAGACCGCCGCGTGTTGCTTCAGCGCGGCCTCGACCTCTTCGGGGAAGATCTTCTCGCCGCCGCTGTTGATGCTCTGCGACCCGCGACCGAGCACGCTGATCGAGCCATCGGCCTCGATGCGGGCGAAGTCGCCCGGGATCACCCATCGCTTGCCGGCGAAGACCGGGAACGTCTGGGCGGTCTTCGCCGGGTCCTTGAAGTAGCCGAGCGGGATGTGGCCGCTGCGGGCCAACTTGCCCACCTCGCCCGGCGCGCACGGCGCGCCCTGCTCGTCGAGCACCGTGGTGTCGGGCCCGACGTTGAACCGCGGCGCGCTGTGGCCTGCGCCGTCGTCCGCGCGCGAACCCGCGGCGCCGGTCTCCGACGCGCCGAAGCTGTCGAGGATGATCACGTTCGCCAGCACCGCATTGATCTCGGCCCGGACGCCGGCCGACAGCGGCGCACCACCATTGCCGATGCTGAACAGGTTCGACAGGTCGTAGGTGACACCGCCTTCTGCGAGTGCCTGCGCGAGCGGACGACCCATCGCGTCGCCGATGGTGCTGACCGAGTTGGCCTTGCTGCGTTCGGCCAGCCGCCACACCGCATGTGGGTCGAAGCGGATGCCGGAGTACAGGACGAACGCGCCACCCATCGTGAACGCGTTGCCCATCACCCACTGCCCGCCGCCGTGCATCATCGGCCCGAGCGCCATCAGCCGCGCCTGGCCCGCCGCCGCGGCGGCCTCTTCGCCGAGCTGCTCGGGGCGCTCGATCGGCCGGCCGGCCCGCCCGGAGTTGAGCGCGGCGAGCAGGATGTCCTCGTGGCGCCACATCACACCCTTCGGCATGCCGGTGGTGCCGCCCGTGTAGAGCAGGTAGAGGTCGTCGGGCGATCGTTCGCGACCATCGCGTCCGGGTGAGGCGGCGGCGAGCGCAGCCTCGTACTGCGGTCCGATCACGAGCGTCTCGCGCAGCAGTGGCAAGGCATCGCGGACCGCATCGAGCGCGCTCACGTACTCCGCCCCGACGATCACCGCCACGCAGTCGGCGTTGTCGTAGAGGTAGCGCAGCTCGGCCTGCACGTATCGGTAGTTGACGTTGATCGGGACGGCGCTGATCTTGCAGCACGCGTAGAACGCCTCCACCCATTCGGCGCCGTTCGCGGCGTGGATGCCTACGTGTTCACCAGGCGCGATGCCGATCGACGTGAGGTGGTTGGCCAGCCGGGTCGCCCGCACGTCGAGCTGCCGGTAGGTGAGCTCGCGGTCGTCGGTGATCAGCGCCGGACGATCGGGAATGGCATCGGCGACGATCTCGAACGTGTCGGCGAGTTGCAGATGACGCAGTGCCATCACCCCACCACCGTCAGCATCGGTGCGACGTCGGCGGCGAACGCGTGCAGCTGGTCGCACAACTCGTCGCAACTACGCGCCTTGAACCGGACTTGCAGCTGGTTCACGCCGTCGGCGGTACCGGCGAGGATGCGCTCGGCGATGCTCTGCGCGGACCCGGCGAACGTTGCCTCACCCACGTCCCACGTCGCGTCGCCGACGTGGAGGAACGGCGTGATGTGACCGATGGCCATGGGCAGCGCTTCCCGACCCGCCTTCGCGCGTTCGCCGTGCAACAGCGCGATCATCGATGCGTCAGACGGTCCTTGGGGCAGCCAGCCGTCGCCGAAGCGAGCCGCCCGCGTGATCGCCGGCGCCGATGAGCCGGCCACCCAGATCGGCGGCCGTGGTTCCTGCACCGGCCGCGGTCTGGCGCCGAAGCCATCGACGAACTCTTGCTCCAGCGCCGAGATCAGCACGGGGAGTCGCTCGTCGATGGTGCGGCCGCGACGGTGGAAGTCCAGGCCCAGGTGTTCGAACTCGGCCTGCACGTGACCGGCCCCGACCCCGCACAGCATGCGCCCGCCGGACAGGTGATCGATGGTGGCAAACTGCTTGGCAGCCATCAGCGGGTGACGGTATGGCAAAACGTACACATGAGTGAGCAACATCACACGCTGAGTGGCGGCAGCCAGCCACGACAACGTGGAAATCGGGTCGACCCAATGCATCCCCATGGAACCCTCGACTGACGCAGGCAAGGCGACGTGATCGCACACTCCGACGTAGGCGAATCCGGCGACGTCGCAGGTGCGCGCGATGCGGGCCATTTCGGGTGGGCCGGCGCTCCGCTCCCACGCGCCGACGAAGAAGTTGCTCTGGGCCTGGATGGGGAGCTGAATCCCGAAGATCCTGGTGCCGGCTTCGATCGTGTACATGACACGACGGTAGCCGGTCAGTCACCCGCGTTTCTGACGCACCGTCAGATCTGCGACGGAGCCCGTCGCACCGTTCCCATTGGGTCCATCGCCATTCGAACTGTCGAATTGCAGCCGATTCCGAAGGTCAGCACCCAGAGTGTTACAACCATTGGTCACTTGACGTTTCCTTGAGGTTGCGCGATCGTGGGCGAAATTCGCCGCGCCTCGGCGGGGATCCAGCGGCGCGACACAACGAGCCCAGGGGGAAGCACCCCCACGGGGAAATGGGGAACGGTCATGTTGCCAAGCACGTCGCGGCGGTATCGGGCGAAGTCCACTCGCGGCAGGTGGCTGCGCGCCGGCGTGGTCTCGTTGCTCGTGTTCGTGCCGGCCACGGTCATGGGCACCGGCCACTCGATCACCGCATCCGCCGACCGCCCCACTCGCATCGACACAGATCACGACGGCATCCCGAACCAGGTCGACCCGGATGTCGACGGCGACGGCATCCCCAACGGCCAGGACACCGACGTCGACGCCGACGGCACGTCGAACTCGACTGACGGCGACGTCGACGGCGACGGTCTGTCCAACGGCTCCAAGGCCGAGACCGACATCGACGGCGACGGCACCCCTGACAACCTCGACTCCGACGCCGATGGCGACGGCACCCCGAACGCGACGGACACCGACATCGACGGCGACGGGATCCCGAACGCCAACGACACCGACGAGGACGGCGACGGCGTCAGCAACTCAAAGGACAGCGACTCCAACGACGATGGCATCGACGATCATGGTGGAGGCACTGGCGGCGGCCATGGTCACGACGACACCACGACCTCGTCGTCGAACCCGCTCGTTCCGTAGCACGGCCGACCGGAAAACCCGCAGTTGCGGGTCGTTCAGTGTTGCGGGTCGTTCAGTGTTGCGGGTCGTTCAGCTGACTGACGTTGTCGAGCAGGATCTTGCGTCGATCGACGTCGTCGAATCGCTTCAACTCCGGCAGGTAGTCGAGCGGACGCGGCATGCCCTCGATGTGCGGCCAGTCGCTACCAAAGATCACGCGGTCGGCACCCATCAGATCGACGATCTGGCCGACGTCGTCCTCCCAGAACGGGTTGATCCACCAGTGGCGCTTCAGCGTCTCGACCGGATGCTCCTGGAAGTACCCCGGCATCTTGTGGTGCGTCGAGCCCAACTTGTGCAGCGTCTCGGGCAGGTAGTCCGAGCCGTTCTCCACCGAGGCCATCCGCAGGTTCGGGAACCGGTCGAACAACTTCTCGAACACCGAGGTGATCACGAAGTCTGCCGCGGCGCGTTCGATCCCGAAGCTCTTGATCGACGGCTTCCAGCCACCGCCGAAACGAGCGGAGAAGGAATCGTCGGCGTAGCCGTTCGACGAGTAGCCGCTGTCGCCGGCGTGGATGACGACGGCGATGCCGGCCTCGTTCACCCGCGCCCAGAACGGGTCATACTTCGGGTCGAACGGCGAGCAGCGCCCCGTGGCAGTTCGCGGCGCGGCGGGCCGCATGACGATCACGCGGGCGCCCTCACCGAGCGCCCACTCGAGCTCCGCACATGCCCAAT
>JAYVMH010000126.1:0-3830 GCA_043759015.1 Actinomycetota bacterium | reverse complement strand
GCTGTTGTGCGACGAACCCAGCCTGGGCCTCGCACCACTCATCACCAAGGAACTGTTCGAGATCATCGCCGGCCTCAACCGCGATGAAGGTCTGTCGGTCCTGCTCGTCGAGCAGAACGCGAACCTCGCGATGCACATCGCCGATCGCGTCTACCTGCTGGAGACGGGCCGCATCGTCGCCACCGGTTCGGCGGACGAACTGAGCGCGGACGACACCATCCGCAAGGCTTATCTGGGGTTCTGATGGCACTCTTCCTGCAACGACTCTTCGACGGTCTCAGCGAGGGCAGCATCTATGCGCTGCTGGCACTCGGCCTCGTCATCATCTACCGCGGCACGGGGCACCTGAACTTCGCGCAGGGTGAGATGGCCCTGTTCTGCACGTACATCGTGTACCAGTTGGGCGAGTGGGGCGTCGCGATCGGCTTCGCTCTGGCACTCGGCATGGTTGCCGGGTTCGCGCTCGGTGCGGTCACGGAGGTCGCGCTCGTCCGGCCGGTCGCCCGCCGATCGATGTTCGCCGTCTTCATCGTGACCATCGCGTTGTTCCGTGGCCTCAACTGGCTCGACGGCGCGATCTGGGGCGACCAGGTGCTACCAAACTCCGCGACCAGCAAGCAGACCCAGTTCCCCTCGCTGTTCTCGAATCAACCGAAGGACTTCTGGCACATCCTGGGCGCGAACATCACGATCCAGTCGATCGGCATCCTGACGCTGGTCCTGTCGCTGACAGCGCTGCTCTTCCTGCTGTTCAACAAGACCAAGCTCGGCCTCGCGATGCGGGCCGTCGCCAGCAACAGCGACAGCGCACGCCTGGTCGGCATCCCGACCCATCGGGTGCTGATGGTGAGCTGGGGACTTGCCACGAGCATCGGCGCCCTCGGCGGCGTGGTGTTCGCCGGCGTGAACCACACCGTGAACCTCGGTCTGATGTTCACCGTGTTCATCTACTCATCCGCGGCCGCGACGCTCGGTGGCTTCGACAGCCCCGGCGGCGCGGTGATCGGCGCGTTGACCATCGGCGTGGTCCAGAACATGGTCGCCGGCTACGCGGACCAGTGGGTCGGCCAGCAGATGAAGATCGGCGTCGCGTTCATCGTCATCGTCGGGGTGCTGCTGGTGAAACCGTCGGGACTGTTCGGTACCGCGAAGGTGGAGCGCGTATGAAGCCGATGTTCACCATGCGGTCCGGCGGCCCGGGCAGTTGGGCACTCCGCCTCTGCGTCGCGGGCGTTCTCGTCGCACTCGCGATCTGGATCCCCACCAGTTCCGCCGATCCCACCATCGGTTACTGCCTCGACGCGTTCACGCTCATGGCGGCGGCGTTGTCGCTCAACCTGCTCCTCGGCTACACCGGGCAGATCTCCATCGGGCACTCGGCGTTCTTCGGCATCGGGGCCTACACCACCGCGATCGGCGTGTCGCGCTGGCACTGGAGCCCGTTCGCGACGCTTCCGATTGCGTTCGTCGTCGCGTTCGTGGTCGGCGTCGCAGTCTCGTTGCCGGCACTGCGCATCAAGGGCGTGTACCTCGCGCTCGTCACGCTCGCGCTCGGCCTGGTGTACCCGCAGTTCCTGAAGTGGAAGAAGATCACCTGGCTCACCGGCGGCACCCGCGGCCTCGACAAGGCGGGATTCAACTTCGGGAAGAAGAACCGTACGTACTCGATCTTTGGGTGGAAGCCGTTCGGCGACATGCGCGCCAACGGCGCGCTGCCGTTCTACTTCTGGATCGGGTTGGGCATCGTCGTCGTCGCCTACGTGGTCTGCCGAGGACTGGTGAAGAGTCGCGTCGGCCGGTCGCTGATCGCGATCCGCGACAACGAAACTGCGGCAGCAGTGATGGGCGTGAACATCGCCGTCACCAAGGGTCTCGTCTTCGGCATCTCCGCCGGCCTGTGTGCACTGCCGGGATGCCTCGCGACGATTCGTACGGGAAACGTTGTCCCCGACTCGGGATACATCCTCGTGCTCGGTGCGATCGTGTTCCTGATCGTGATGGTGATCGGAGGCGCCGGCTCGCTGTGGGGCCCGATCGTCGGTGCCGTGCTGTACGTCGCGATCTCCGTGCGCACGAGTCAGTGGAGCAAGAACACCTCGAAGATCCCGGGCATCATCCGTCCGTTCTTCTCCTGGTCGAAGGTGCCGGTGGGTGATGGCATCTTCGCGGTCCTGCTGATCCTGCTGATGTTCGTCGCCCCGTTCGGCATCGTCGGATGGTGCAAGGTCACCTCGGCCAAGCTCGTCAGAGTTGTTCCCCGTCCGGCGGGCACGGGTACGCTGAGCCCAAAGGCACCGGTTTCCGCCGAAGCCTGACACTCACCACAAGAGGGGAATGGCATGATGCGACGCTCATCTGCACACCTGCTGGCGGCTGTGGCTGCGGGAACCTTGCTGATCGCTGCCTGCAGCAGCAGCAAGTCCACCGGTTCAGGACCCACGCCCGCCGACACGGCCGGGGCGACCACCACGGCGAACAGCACCACCGACACGGCCGGCTCGGACACCACGGGCGCGGCGCCCGCGTGGGCGGTCAACACCGACGACTGCACCGACCCGACCGCGGCGAACGCGAAGATCACGGGCACCATCAAGGTTGGCTCGGTCATGCCGCTCACGGGTGGCGCCGCCGCAGCCGCGTTCGCCCCGGTGAAGGTCGGTTTCGAGGCGTACATGGACTACGCGAACTCGAAGGGCATGCTCGGCGACGTCAAGATCGCGACCACCGTCGAGGACGACCAGTACTCCAAGGACCTCACTCCCGGCGCGGTCTCGAAGTTGATCGACTCGGGCGTGAACATCGTGGCGGGCATCATCGGCACCCCCGACAACCTCGCCGTCCGTCAGACCCTGAACGACGCCTGCATCCCGCAGATGAACGCGCTCACCGGCTCGCCACACTGGGGTGAGGTCGCCGACTTCCCCTGGACGACCGGGGTCCTCGTGCCGTACGACACCGAGTCGAAGATCTACGCCGCGCAGCTGAAGGAGATGTTCCCGAACGGCGCCAAGGTCGCGTTGTTCTACGTGGACAGCGAGTTCGGCACGGCGTACGCGACCGCGTTCAAGTCGCTGGCCGCGGCCAACAACCTGACCATCGTCGACGAGGAGACCATCGGAGCGGAGGATCAGACGCTGCCCGCCGCACAGGTCACGAACATCGCGGCCAAGAAGCCCGACGTGGTGATGGCCGTGCCGCTCGGCGTCGGATGCGTCACGTTCCTCGCCCAGCTCGCCATCGCCAAGGCGCAGAACGCGGGCTGGTCGCCCACGACGTTCATCACCAACACGTGCGCCAGCAGCCTGATCCTCGGACTGGCCGGGGCGGCCGCCGATGGTCTGTACACCTCCGGCAACCTGATCGACGTCGGCAACCCGGCGAACGCCAGCCTGCCGAAGGTGAAGGAGTACCTCGACTACATGGCCGGCATCGGCAAGACCGGCGTGGCCACGACGGCCGCCGCCGGGTGGACGACCGCCGAGGTGACCGTCGCGATGCTCAAGCAGGCGCAGGCGTCGCCCGACGGACTCACCCGAGCGTCGATCATCAACGCCGCCCGCAACTTCACGTTCACACCGATGCTCGCCCGCGCCGGCATCGTCGACAAGATGAACGGCGAGAAAGACCCGTTCCTGTCGGAGTCGTTGCAGGTGTTGCAGTACAAGGCCGGCAAGCCGGGCACCTTCACCGACGTGGGCAAGCTGATCACCCAGTTCGAGCACTGACCCGGCTCAAATCGCTCCAGCGAACGACTCCAGCGAACGACCCGCCCCTCGGGGCGGGTCGTTCGGGTCGCGGGTCGTTCGGGTCGCGGGTCGTTCGGGTCGCGG
>JAYVMH010000125.1:0-8429 GCA_043759015.1 Actinomycetota bacterium | reverse complement strand
AGCTGGCGGCTCAGCGACTCGTCGCCCGATTCACCGAGCGGTCCGATCGTCGACGCGTCGGCGGCAACGAGGTCGATGGCGTGCAGGCGGGCCAGCACCGACGCCGCACCGCGTTGCAGCGCTCGTTGCTCCTCGGGCGACATCGCGTCGAGGAAGCTGCCGCCGAACACGTACGGCGGCATGTCGGGGAGGGCCCGACCGTCGGCCCGGTGCATCACGATGAACGGCGCGCCGAGGTGACGCTCGTCGGCTTCCACCCACGGCACTCGCGGCACGGGCACATCGCTATGGGCGCCGACGATGCGCATCGCCGCCGCCTGCTTGGCGAGGTCGTAGACCTCGAACACCGGCCAGTCGTTCATGTCGGGCTGCACACGGGCGACCATCGCCTCGGTGCGCCCATCGTGGTGCAGGTCGAACAGCAGCGTCTCACTCGACATGCCGGTGCCTTCGGGGATGGACACCGGCCCGACGGTGGCGGGGTGGCCGAGGGTGGCGGTGAACCACGACTCGAGCGCGGCCCGCAGCTTGTCGGGATCGCGTTTGCTGGGCAGGGGCATGCGGCCTTCTAGCGGACGTAGAGCAGGTGCTCGACGCGTTCCGCGAGCAGCCAGCCCGACGGTCCGCGGACGACCTTGTCGCGGTAGTAGCCGCAGGCCTCCATGTACGTCGGTGAGTCGCCCGGGATGCGCATCACCATCTTGTACATCGATCGTACGTCGGCTGCCTCGTCGCCGTGGAAGTCGATCACGACGTTGCCGGTGTGCGAGAGGCACACGTCGAACATCGACAGCGTGGCGTCCAACCAGTTCGCCGCCTCGGAGACGGTGCCGGCGACGCCGCCCGCGGTGCTGTAGTCGACGCGCGCACGTGGCGCGAAGCACGCCCGCCATGCCGTGAAGTTCTTGTCGGCCATCGCCCACGCGTAGCGCGACAACAGCTCGGCGATGTCGAGGCGATCGGAGGTTCGGTTGTCGCTCATGCCGGCAGGGGGAGGAGTGCGCTCTCGGGGATGACCTGCACGTGCACATCCGGGACGGCGTGGCCGAACTCGGGGAACTTGCGCTTGGCCTGCCGTCGGTAGCGGGTGGTGGAATGCTCGGGTTCGCGGTCGAACTCGGGGATGACGTGCTTGCCGAACAACTCGATGCACTCGAGGATCTCCTCGTGCTCGAAGCCCTCGTTCGGCAGGCCGAACACGAGCTGATCGCAGCCGACGGTGGAGTACCGCGCCACCTGCTCTGCCACCTCGTCGGGTGTGCCGCACAACAGGAAGCCTGCCTCGATGAGACCGTCGAGCATCGCTTCGTCGGGGATCGCGAACGGTGGTTCCGGCCACACCGGGTGGCCTACCTTCTTGGGCATCGTGTCGTGGTACATGCACACCATCGAGTACAGGTAGCCGCGGCCGCGGCTCATCGCGATCTGCCGGGCGCGCGCCCGGTCCTCGAGGCAGATGACGGCGTTGGTCATCATGATGTTGTCGTTCTTGAACTGCCCGACCGCTTCGAGCGGGTTCTGGATGGCCTCCTTGTAGGCGTCGATGCGACCCTGCAGGTTGTAGATCGGTTCGAAGTTGAAAGCAATCGCGCCGAGGCCCATCTGACCCGCCTTGGTGAACGTCTCCGGGTTGCCACACGCAACCCACATCGCCGGGTGACCGAGGCCCCACGGCTTGGGGAGGATGTTGTGCGGTGTGGGCACGCTGAAGTGCTTGCCGACGAAGTCGTAGTCGCGCTGCTCCCACATGCGCGGGATCTCGCGGACCACCTCGTCCCACATGCTCTTGGTCTCGGCGGTGGTGAGGCCGTTGAACGTCGCGACCTCATGGCTGCCTGCACCACGACCGGTGCCGAACTCGTAGCGTCCACCGGTGATGTGGTCCAGCATCGCTGCGCGCTCGGCGAGGCGCACCGGGTGCTCCTTGGTCGTGGGGAAGCTGACGATCGCGGACGAGAGGTGGATCTGCTCGGTCTTCGCCGCGACGTAGCCCATCATCACCTCCGGCGCGGACAGGTGGCTGTACTCGGTGAGCGCATGATGTTCGCCGAACCACGCGTACTTCCAGTTGAACCGGTCGGCGTGCACCGCGTACTCCGCTTCGCGCATGAGCGCGGTGTGCTCGCTCTGGGTGTCGTGGGCTGCCGGTCCGGGGATGTAGCCGTTGAGAAAGACGCCGAATTCCATCGACGTAATGTATGGCATTAGAACGGGGTGGTCAACGACAGTCGCGGTCCGAGGATCGACACGAAGCTCACCATCTCGCCGGGGTAGCCGCCGAGGTTGTGGGTGAGGGCGAGTGGATGCTCGCGGTCGAGGAGGCCGGCGATCTGGCGTTCCGATGTCGCCTCGCCACGGAGCTGCAGCCACGCTTCGAACATCATCCGCAGGCCCGAGGCGCCGACCGGGTGACCGAACGACTTGAGGCCGCCGTCCGGGTTCACCGGCAGCGACCCGTCGAGGTCGAACCGGCCGTCGAGCACGTCGCGCCAGGCGGTGCCGCGAGGGCTGAAACCGAGGTCTTCCATCAGCACCAGCTCGGTGATCGTGAAGCAGTCGTGCACTTCGGCCATTGCGATCTCAGCGGCCGGGTCGCGAACGCCGGCCTGCGCGTACGCGTCGGCCGCGCAGGCCGCGATCTCCGGGAACGTGGTGTAGTCGTAGGTGGAGTCCGCGAGCCCCGAGCCGTTGCCCGCCACGAACGACAGCGCCTTCACGTACAGCGGCTTGTCGGTGTAGTGGTGGGCATCCTCTGCTCGGCAGACGATGGCCGCGGCCGCGCCGTCGGCCACGCCGGCACAGTCGAACACGCCGAGGTCGCCCGCCACCTTCGGCGAGCCGAGGATGGTCTCCAGCGAGACCTCCTTGCGGAACTGGGCACGCGGGTTGCGGGCACCGTTGCGGTGGTTCTTCCACGCGATGCGCGCCATCGCGTCGCGCATCGTCGATGCTTCGACGCCGTACCGGTGGCCGTACGCCGGCGCCACCATCGAGAACATCGCCGCGGCAGTCAGGGTGCGGCCGGTGCCGTCGTTGGGCGGCGGGACGGCGTTGAGGCCCTGGAAGCCCGAATCCTTCGTCTTCTCCACGCCCACCGCCATCGCCACGTCGTACGCGCCGCTGGCGACCGCGTAGCACGCCTGGCGGAGCGCTTCGCTGCCGGTCGCGCAGTAGTTCTCCACACGGGTGACCGGCTTTCCGGTCAGCTGCAGCGGGCGGGCGAGCGTGATGCCGCTCATGCCGCCCTGTGCCGTGCCGAGCCAGTACGCGTCGACGTCGTGCTTGGCGATGCCGGCCGATGCGAAGCACTCGTCGGATGCGTCGATGATGAGATCGTCGAGGCCCTTCCCCCAGTGCTCGACGAACGTCGTGCAACCCATGCCGACGATCGCGACGCGGTCCTTGATGCCGCGGCTAGCCACTCGACGGCCTCGCCTTCCAGAAGTAGTTCGGCAGGCCGTCCTGCACGTACAGGCGCCGGAACGTCGGTTCGACCCGCATCCCGATCGAGATCTCGGCCTCGTCGCAATCGCACACCTCGATCGGCAGGCGTCCACCACCGTCGAAGTCGACGACCGCGAACACGATCGGTGGGCTGGGCGAGTACGCGACACGATCGATCGTGAACGTCGCGACCGTGCCATGCGCGTCGGCCATCGGGTGCGCGTCCATCTCGTCGGTGCGCTCTCCGTCGGCCGAGACCCGTTGGGGCGGCAGGTGCACCTGCCCCGTGTGGCGGTCGCGACTGGCCACGAAGCCGAACTTCCACGCCTCCGTGCGGGCGGCGGCGGTGGCGGACACCCGGGGTGGCTCGGGGCGGCGCGGCGGCTCGAGGGCGAGGCTGCCGCGCCACGACAGGAACTTGCCGTAGGCGATCGGTGCGCCGCCTGCCGCCTGAGTCGCGACCGTGGGCGCGGCCGCACGCGATGCGAGGGCCTGCGTGCACCGCAAGACGACCACGTCCGCCCCGTCGGCGAGCGACACCAGCGCGACCACGTCGCCGGTCGCGGACTGCTCCAGCAGTGCCGCGAGCAGCAGTAGTGGTTGCGCCGCGCCACAGGAGCCGACCGACGTCGCCAGATCGTCGATGACCCGCGAAGCGCCGAGGCGACCGGCGAGCGACGACGCGATCCGGGCGGTGGGTGCCGAGACCGCGACCGCCGCCACGTCGGCCGCGGACACGCCCGCGTCGGCGAGTGCCGCCTTCCACGCCTGTTGCCCGAGTGTGCCGTACGTGAGCTCGGCGAAGCGTTCGTCCCAGACCTTGGTGCGCGAATCGCCCGGGGTGCGCCAGCGGTCGACGAACTCTCGCGTCGCACCGGCCGTGGCGAGCAGCTCCGCGAGCACCGGTGCGTCGTTGGTGTGCTCGCCGACGAGGACCGCCGCGCCCGCGTCGCCGCCTGCCGCTTCCTCCGCCGAGCCGGCGAGGCCCGTGCGGATGTCGGCCGTGGCGACCAGTGTGGTGCTCGTCGACCGGGTGGCGAGCACCAGTGCGCCCATCGCTGACCGTGTGCTCTGCCCCATGTCGATCGCGACCGTGTGGTCGGCGAGGCGCAGCGCGGCGTGAACGACCGTCGCGTTGGTCTTGTCGGCGTAGGCGGGGAACGACGTGGCGAAGAGAAGGAGGTCGGCCGATGCGGCGTTCGGCACCCGACGCGACGCCTCCACCGCAAGCGTCGTGGTGTCCTCGTCGAACCCGGCGACGGTTCGGGTGCCCCTGCCCGCCCCCTGCCCCGAACCTTGCCCGAGGAACGCAGCGATCTCCCGCCGATCCAGCCGACGGTGCGGCAGGTAGGTGCCCCACCCGAGAATGCCTCGCATCGCGGTCACGTTATCCCTGTGCCTGGACCGGACGATTGGTCCAGCCGCCCTGCGGCGTGCGGAACCATCCACCGGCCGCGGCGGTGCCGCCGTCGACGGGGATCGTGTGGCCGGTGATGAACGCCGAGAGATCGGAGGCGAGGAACAGCGCCGCGTTGGCCTGGTCGAGCGGCGTGCCCATCCTGCCGGAAGGCACCCAGGTCGGCCACAGGTCGTCCTGCCCCGCAGGCACCCACCGCGAGTAGGGGACCTGGGCGGTCTCCGTCACGTCGGGGGCGATTCCGTTCACCCGCACGCCCTGGTTCGCGACCTGCAGGCCGAGCGACCTGGTGAACTGGATGACGGCCGCCTTGGCCGCCCCGTACACGGGATCGGGCGGGTAGCCGCGGAGCCCCTCCACGGACGACACGTTGACGATCGCGCCGGACGCGGCGGCGATCATCGTCGGGAGCATCGCCCGAGTCATGCGCAGCACGTGCAGGACGTTGATGTCGTACAGGCCCTGCCAATCCTCTTCGGCGCTCTTCGCGAACTCGCCCGATCGCGGGAGGTAGTGGCCGACGTTGTTGACGAGGATGTCGATCCGACCATGCGTGTGCATCACCGCCTCGTGCACGATGCCCGGGGTCGCCGCGTCGGTGACGTCGAGCGTGTGCACATCGGCCACGGCGCTGCGGATCGCGCGCCCTCGCTCGGCATCGACGTCCACCACCACCACCACGGCGCCGTGCTCGGCGAACAAACGGCTGATCGCCCCGCCGATCCCGTCGGCGCCGCCGGTGACGATGGCAACCCTGCCCTCCAGCAACCCGGTGCTCACGAGTGCCACCGGTCGACCAGCTCCTCGACCCAGCGCGCGACGCCGTCGACGTCGCGCACGAACGCGGACATCGGAAAGTTGGCCTCGGTGACGCCCGACGCGGCGAGCTCGGTGGTCGCGGCGACGGATGCGTCGAGGTCGAAACCTCGGTCGCCGCGGACCAGCGTTGCGCCCGCGCGTACGCGCAGCTCCAGGGGGTCGCGGTCCACGGCCGTGAGGCGACTCCGCAACAGCTCCACGCCGTCGCGCACGTCGGATGGCGTCGCGCCCATGATCGGGATCCACCCGCTGCCGAGCTCCACCACGCGGTTCACGTTGCGCCGGACGAGCGTGCCGGAGAACCACACGGGCGGCCCGCCGGGTTGCAGGGGCTTGGGGTCGCACCAGATGCGCTCGAGCTCGATCGTCGGGGAGGTGAACGATGCGGGGCCCGGCGCCCACAGCGCCCGACAGGCGCCGATGGTGTCGTCCAGGATCTGTCCCCGGCGAGCGAAGTCGAGGCCGACCGCCTCGTACTCCTCGGGCTGCCAGCCCACGCCGACACCGAGGTCGAACCGGCCGCCGCACAGGTGGTCGAGCGTTGCGACGGTCTTCGCGAGTAACGCCGCAGGGCGCAGCCCGGCGATGAGGATGCCGGTCGCGATCCGCGCCCGTGTCGTAGCCATCGCGATCGATGCGGCGAGCGTCAGCGGCTCGGACCAAGGAGCGCCCTGGGCGAAGTTGAACGGTCCCCACAGGTAGCGATCGAAGCGTTCGCCCATCACCACGTGATCGACCAGGACGATCGTGTCGACGCCGGCGCGATCGCACTGCGCAGCGATCTCGACGAGCGCACGCAGGTCGGTGCCCACCATCTGTCCGGCGACCGGAAGGGTGATGGCGAGGCGCACGGAGCGACTGTATCTGACGGTCCGTCAGATACAGTCGGCTCATGCGCGCCGGGGATGCAGCAGACGCCGACACACCGCATGTCGGCCCACTCGCCGGCCTTCGCGTGCTGGCGCTGGAGCAGATGCAGGCGCTTCCGTTCGGCACGCAGCTGATGGCCCGGTTGGGTGCCGACGTGGTGAAGATCGAGCACCCGCAGACGGGCGATCTCGGGCGCGGCTCGATGCCGGCGATGAAGGACCCGGCCGGTCGCAACGTGGGGGCGACGTTCCTGCGCAACAACCTCGGGAAGCGCTCGGTCTGCATCGACCTGAAGTCCTCGGAGGGGCGCGACCTCGTGCTGCGGCTCGCTGCGCGGTTCGACGTGGTGTGCGAGAACTTCAAGGGCGGCGCGCTGTCGAGGATGGGCCTCGGCTACGACGACGTACGGGCCGTCCATCCGTCGGTCGTGTACCTGTCGATCTCCGGCTTCGGCAACACCACACCGACGCCGTACGGCTCGTGGCCTGCGTACGCGGGTGTGGCCGAGGCGATGAGCGGGCTCTACGAGTGGAAGCGCCAACCCGGCCAACCGCCGATGGTCTCGCCCGTCGGCGCGCTCGGCGACATCGGCACGTCGCTGTTCGGGGTGATCGGGCTCCTCGCGGCGCTGCGCGAGCGCGATGCGACCGGCCGCGGCCAGTACGTCGACGTCGCGATGTTCGATGCGATGGTCGCGTTCGCCGATGTCGTCGCCAACTACTGGTCGATGGGCGAACGCCCGGAGCCGGGAGAGGGCCTGAAGATGATCCTCGACGGCTTTCCGGCGAGCGACGGTTGGTTCATCGTGCAGGTCGGTCGCGAGCACGAGTTCCAACGCTTCGCCGCGGTGGTCGGTCATCCCGAATGGGTCGCCGACGAGCGCTTCGGTACACGGGCAGGCTGGCGCCGGCACATCGGCGTGCTCCGCGCCGGGGTCGCCGAGTGGGCCGCCGGCATGACGAACGTAGAGGCGTGTCACGCGCTGGCTGCGGCCGGCGTCGCGGCCGGCCCCGTGTTCAACGCTGCCCAGGTGATCGCCGACCCACACCTCGCAGCGCGCGACATGATCATCGAGATCGACCGCACCGACGGCGTGGCCGAACCGGTGGTCACGCCGGGCAACCCGATCAAGATGTCCGGCCTCGCCGAGACGTCGCCCCCTCGTCCGCCGTGGCAGGGCGAGCACACCGATCGAGTCCTCTCCGCCGAACTGGGCCTCTCGCCCGCCGAGCTCGCTCGTCTTCGTGAAGCAGGAGTCATCGCATGACCATTGCGCCAACCGACCGGTTGATCCTGGACCGCGACCTGTATGCGACCGATCCACACCCGTTTTTCACGTGGCTCCGGGCGAACCAGCCGGTCTACCGCGATTCGGCTGGCATGTGGACGTTGGTGAAGCACGAGGACATCCGCAGCGCCGAGCGGCAGCCCTCGCTGTTCTCGAACGCGAAGGGGTCGCGGCCGAACACGGATCCACAACCGTCGTTGATCGACAGCGACGATCCGTGGCACGCGGCACAGCGGCGGCTCGTCGCCCAGGGCTTCACCCACCGGCAAATGCAGCTGTACGAGGACCACGTCCGCGAAGTCGCCACGCGCTTGGTCGACGACGTGTTGCATGGCAGCTCGTGCGACATCGTCGAGAGCATCGCCCGGCCGCTGCCGATGGTGTTGATCGGCGAGATGCTCGGAGCACCGCCCGAGCGCTACGCCGATCTGCAGCACTGGAGCGACCAGATGATCGGCGGCTCCGACGATCCGAAGTTCGTCACCGGCGATGTCGTGGGCGCGGCGTTCGCGTACTACTCGTACATCACCGAGGTGATCGCCGACCGCAGGGCGAACCCGCGCGCCGACCTGGTCAGCACGCTCGTCCATG
>JAYVMH010000124.1:0-8438 GCA_043759015.1 Actinomycetota bacterium | reverse complement strand
AGATCGCGATGCGACCATCGTCGAGGATCGAGAGGAAGTTGCGCAGTCCGCTGCCCGGCGCCCCGAGCATCTGCCAGTCGGCCACCCGGCAGCCATCGAGCACCAGG
This sequence comes from Actinomycetota bacterium, assembly GCA_043759015.1. Lineage (GTDB taxonomy): Bacteria > Actinomycetota > Acidimicrobiia > Acidimicrobiales > Ilumatobacteraceae > UBA668. Next base: position 8,331 of record JAYVMH010000124.1, on the reverse strand, counting down.
CCGTGGGTGTCGCTGGCGTGCCAGCCGAGCTTGCGATAGGGGGGCTCGACGACCAGCCCCGGCGTGCCCGCTTCGACCACGAACGTCGAGATGCCGTCGTCGGTTCGGGCGGTGACGGTGACGATGCTGGTGATCTCCGTGCCGGAGTTGGTGATGAACGCCTTCGCGCCGTCGATCACCCACTCGTCGCCGTCGCGCCTGGCTCTGGTGCGGGTGGCACCGGCGTCGCTGCCTGCGTCGGGTTCGGTGAGACCGAACGCACCGAGCGCACGGCCGGCGACGAGGTCGGGCAGCCATCGTTGCTGCTGATCCGGACTGCCGAACCGGAAGATCGGGTTGGCGCCGAGCCCGACGCCGGCGGACAGTGTGATGCCCATCGACTGATCGATGCGACCGATCTCCTCGATGGCGATGCACAGCGAGGCGAAGTCGCCGCCGCTGCCACCCCACTCCTCGGGGAACACGAGACCGAACAAACCGAGCTCGCCCATCGCCTTCACGACGTCGAGGGGGAAGATGTGCTCCTCGTCCCATCGAGCGGCGTGGGGTGCGATCTCGGCAACGGCGAACTCGCGCACCACCCTGCGGAATGCTTCGTGTTCGGGCGACAGATCGAAGTCCATCACACCTCCTCGGTTGGGTCGGTCGTGTCGATCACGACCAAGAGCTGGTTGAGCGCGACGGTGTCACCGACGTTCACGTGCACCGCGGCGACGACGCCGGCTGCCTCGGCGCGCAACGTGTGTTCCATCTTCATCGCCTCGACCGCGACCGCGGGCTGGCCCGCGTGGACCGCGTCGCCGACCGCGACGAGGACGGCGACGACGGACCCGGGCATCGGGCTGTTGATCGTCGCCGAGGCGGTGCGCGCACTGGAGCCGCCAGAGGCGAGCAGCGGTCGCTCGACGAGCTCCCACGCATCGCCGTTCGCACCCACCCATGTCGAGCGGCCGAGCCGGGCGATGGCGAACGTGGTGGTCGTGCCGTCGAGCGTCAGCCGGAACGTTCCCGGCCCGGCGCGTCCGATTGCGGGTACCGAGCCGCGTGCGCCGATGATCTCGTAGGTGCCGTGGCGATCGATGGCCCGGAACGTGACGTCCACGGGGGTTCCGTCGGCGGACACGGCGCGCCAGCGGGTGGCTGCCGTCTCGCCGACGCGCCATCCCGCGCGGTCGTGCCACGGATCGGTGATGTCGTCGCCCGAGGGCGCGTACGCCGCGAGCGCTGCCGCCACTCGCACGGCTTCGGGCACGGCTTCGGGCATGGCGTCGGGCCCGGCGTCGGGCACGGTGTGGCCGTGTTGGCGGGCGGCGATGCGTTCGACGAGCGCGGTGTCGAGGCGACCGGCAACCACATCAGCATCGGCGAGGATCGAGCGCAGGAACGACACGTTCGTCGTCAGCCCGAGGATGGTGGTGGCGCCGAGCGCGGCGGCGAGCGACCTGCGGGCCTGTTCGCGGTCGCTGCCCCACGCAATGACCTTGGAGAGCATGGGGTCGTAGTTGGAGCCGACGACCGTGCCGACGTCGAGACCGGAATCCACGCGCACGTGGGGCACAGATTCGGGTTCGCTGAGGGCGATCACCGTGCCGCCGGTGGGCAGGAACCCGCGCGCCGGGTCCTCGGCATAGACCCGAGCCTCGAACGCGTGGCCCCGAGGTGCGAGGTCGGCCTGGGTGAACGGCAGCGGCTCGCCGGCCGCGATGCGCAGCTGCAGTTCCACGAGGTCGACACCCCACACCAGCTCGGTGACCGGATGTTCCACTTGCAGCCGGGTGTTCATCTCCATGAAGTACGCCTCGTCGGGCCGCGAGCCGGACACGATGAACTCGACGGTTCCGGCGTTGACGTAGCCGCAGGCGACCGCCGCGGCCACCGCCTGGGCGCTGATCGCCTCGCGGTCCGGTGCGGACAGGAACGGCGAGGGTGCTTCCTCGATCACCTTCTGGTGGCGGCGCTGCAGGCTGCACTCGCGCTCGCCGAGATGCACCACGTGCCCGTGGGCGTCCGCAAGGACCTGCACCTCGATGTGACGCGGGCGATCGATGAACCGCTCGATCAGCAGCGTGTCGTCGCCGAACGCACTGCGGGCTTCGCGTTTGGCGGCGGCGATCTCGTCGGCCAACGTCGCCACGTCGGTGACGAGGCGCATACCCTTGCCGCCGCCCCCCGCCGACGGCTTGATGAGCAGCGGGGCGCCGAGCGCTCGGGCGCGTTCAGCCAGCTCCTCGTCGGAGATGCCTGCCCCATCCACACCGGGAACGACGCGCACGCCTCGTGCAGCAACGGTGTGCTTGGCGCGGATCTTGTCGCCCATCGCCTCGATGGCGGCCGGCGGCGGGCCGACGAAAACGACACCGGCCGCGGCGCAGGCCTGGGCGAGCGAAGTGTTCTCCGCGAGGAAGCCGTACCCCGGGTGGAGTGCCTGCGCCCCGGTTGCGATCGCGGCCTGCACCACCCGCTCGATGTGCAGGTAGCTCTGCGCAGCCGGCGCGGGGCCGAGCCGGACGGCGACGTCGGCCGCGACGACGTGACGGGCGTTCGCGTCCGCGTCGCTGTAGACGGCGACCGATCGGATGCCGAGCGCCCGCAACGTCCGGATGATCCGGACGGCGATCTCGCCGCGGTTGGCCACGAGCACGGTGTCGAACATCATCGGCTCCCGCTCACATCCGGAACACGCCGTAGGCGACGGGTTCCAGTGGGGCCTGGCCGACGACCCCGAGCGCCAACCCGAGCACCATCCGCGTCTGGCCCGGCTCGATGATCCCGTCGTCCCACAGGCGGGCCGTGGAGAAGTACGGATGGCCCTGCGCCTCGTACTGCTCGCGGATCGGGCGGCGGAAGTCCTCCTCGTCGGCGACGGACCACTCCTTGCCGCTCGCCTCCAGCTGATCGCGGCGAACCGTCGCGAGCACTGCGGCCGCCTGCTCGCCACCCATCACGGAGATGCGGGCGTTCGGCCACATCCACAGGAATCGTGGCGAGTAGGCCCTGCCGCACATGCTGTAGTTGCCGGCGCCGTACGACCCGCCGATCACCACCGTCAGCTTCGGCACACGCGCAGTGGCCACCGCGTTCACCATCTTCGCGCCGTGCTTGGCGATGCCGCCGGCCTCGTACTCGCGACCGACCATGAAGCCGGTGATGTTCTGCAGGAACACGAGTGGGATCTTGCGCTGGTCGCACAGCTCGATGAAGTGGGCTCCCTTCATCGCCGACTCGGAGAACAGCACGCCGTTGTTGGCGATGATGCCGACCGGCTGACCCCAGATGTGGGCGAAGCCGGTGACGAGGGTGCTGCCGTAGAGGCGCTTGAACTCGAGGAACCGGCTGCCGTCCACGACGCGCGCGATCACTTCGCGCACGTCGTACGGCGTGCGATCGTCGGCGGGGATCACGCCGTGCAGATGGGCGGGGTCGTGCACCGGCTCGACAGGTGCCTCAACCGTCCACGGCGGTGCGGGCGGTGCCGGCAGCGTGCTGACGATGGAGCGGACGATCTCGAGCGCGTGGGTGTCGTCCTCGGCGAGGTGATCCGTGACGCCGGACGTGGCCGAGTGCATCTCCCCGCCACCGAGGTCCTCCGCCGACACGATCTCGCCGGTGGCGGCCTTCACCAGTGGTGGACCGCCGAGGAAGATCGTCCCCTGGTTGCGCACGATGATCGCTTCGTCGCTCATCGCCGGCACGTAGGCGCCACCTGCGGTGCACGAGCCGAGCACGGCGGCGATCTGCGGGATGCCCATCGACGACATCTGCGCCTGGTTGTAGAAGATCCGACCGAAGTGTTCGCGGTCGGGGAAGACCTCGTGCTGCTCGGGCAGGAACGCGCCACCGGAGTCGACGAGGTACACGCACGGCAGGCGGTTCTGCATCGCCACCTCCTGCGCGCGCAGGTGCTTCTTCACGGTGATCGGGTGATAGGTGCCGCCCTTCACCGTCGCATCGTTGGCGACGACCACGCAGCGGCGGCCCTCGACGACGCCGACGCCGGTGATGATCCCCGCGCCGGGCACTTCGTCGCCGTACATGCCGTGGGCCGCCATGGGGGAGAGCTCGAGGAACGGAGAACCAGGGTCGAGCAGCGCGTCGACGCGGTCGCGGGGCAGCAGCTTTCCGCGCGAGGTGTGTCGGTCCCGCGCCGCGTCCGGGCCGCCGCGGCGAGCCTTCGACAGTTCGTCGTGAAGATCTGCGACCAGTGCGTCGAGCGCGTCGGTGTTGCGAGCGAACGCCGGGTCGCTGCGATCCAACTTGGTCGACATCTCCGGGTATCGCATGTGGAACCTAGTTCTTGCTGAGTTGGGCTCTGCTGAGTTGGGCTCTGCTGAGTTGGTCGTTGCTGAGCTGGTCGTTGCTGAGCTGGGACTAAGGAACTTAGTCTCTGTTAAGGTACACGAGTGGCGTCGATCTGGAAAGGGCCCGAGTCTTCGATGTCTTCGACGACGACGTCACGGCGTCGTCCGTCGCGGCGCGGCGAGCTGCTGGCGGTTGCGGCGCAGCTGTTCGCCGAGCGCGGGTTCGCCAACGTCACGGTCGACGACATCGGCGCCGCCGCGGGTGTCTCCGGCCCCGCCCTGTACCACCACTTCGACGGCAAGGAGGCGCTGCTCGGGGAGATGCTCGTTTCCATCAGCGCGTCGCTGCTCGAACGGGGTCGGTCGATCGTCGAGCAGGCGCAGGGCGGCCCTGCGCTCGACCGGTTGATCGCGATGCACGTGGATTTCGCGCTCGACGATCGACCGCTGATCACGGTCCACTTCCGCGAGCTCGTCAACGCGCCCGACGCAGACCGTCGCCGGGTGCGCGATCTGCAGAACGCCTACGTCGAGATCTGGGTGCAGGAACTGCTCAACGCGCACCCGGAGCTGGACCAGCAGGTGGCGCGCACGAAGGTGCACGCCGCGTTCGGTCTGATGAACTCCACCCCGTACAGCACCCGTGTGCGGCGCGACGAGATGACGACGATCCTGCGATCGATGACCCGCGCCGCGCTCGCCGCCGACGGGTGAGCGCCGGCTGAGTTCGGTCCGGCTCAGGCGTGGAGGCCGTCGGGCCGGGAGGCAGCGTGTTCGGACTCGACGGCCGACGTGACGGGGCGACGCCCGAACTCCAGGCGCAGTGCGGCGACGATGAACAACGGGATGTCGGCGAGCGAGCGGAACAGCACGTGCCTCGAGCACCACTCGGGCTGGAACTTGGCGTTGAAGCGATACAGCGACTCGACGTTGATGAACGGGTCGAGGAGGTGCACGACGCGACGGACGAGGCGATGACCGATGGTCGATGCCGACTCGAACAGCGTGCGGAACGCCGCGAAGTTCAGCGAGACGTCGTCGATGCCGCGATCGCGGGCCCACAGGATGGCCTCGACGATGAGCCGTTCGTTGACACCGTTCGGCGCGACGCGGATGCGCGGCATCACGTCGAGGCTGAGGCCCGTTCCCCCGCGGCACACGACGTAACGCTGGAAGCCGACGGCCCGGCCTCGGTGCCACGCGACGAACAGCACGGCGTCGGGGTGGGAGCCATCGAGCAAGTGGTCGAGCGTCATCGCGAAGCCGAGCTCACCACTGCCGCTGCGCCACTCGGTGGCAACCGCATCCAGCGCTGCGCGTGTCGGACCGTCGAGTGCGTGCTCCACGTGCACCGACGTGACGACACCGAAGTTGCGGGTGCGCTGCACGGCCTGGCGGACGTTGCGCATCGGCGGGATGTCCAACCGGAACGGTGCCACAGCGACGATCGCCTCGTCGCCGATCTGGATGCCACGCAGCCCCATCGTCGCGGCAAGGTCGCGGGCCGTCTGCGACGCACCGATCATCGCCGGGCGCCAACCGCGCTCGTCGCAGCGTTGCAGCCACGCAGCCATCGCGGCCCAGTGCGCGTCGGGTGCGCCGACAGGCCCCGCGCCGGCGACGCACACGCCGAACGCGAGCCGGTAGCCGAGGACGGCCCGACTGTCCGGTGAGAACACGTACCGCTTGTCGAAGCGCCGGGTGAACGGGGCGAGCAGGTCGCTGTCGGCTGACTCGCATAGCATCCGGACGCGTTGGCGGTCCTCGTCGGTGGGCAGTTCGACGTCGCGCATCGGCCCGACGAGCGCGAGAAGCATCGCGATCACGACCAGCGCGGTGGCAATCGGCAGCGCGTCGTTGACCGCGCGCACGATCGGCTCATGGGCGTTCCACTCGGCGGCGAGGCCGAACATCCGACCGAGCGCGGCGCGTGCCGCCTCGAGCAGCGATGCGCGGCCTTCGGCCGGCGCGGGCGACAGCAACGCGGTCGCGGTGCCGAGCGCGAGCAGGACGCCCGCGGCGACAGCGGCGACCCGGCCGGCAGACGTCAACCGCTCGACGCTCATCGACCGGACGTTCACGAATCCGTGGCCGAGCAGGACCAGGGCCGCGCCGGCGAACACGGCATCCCAGCGAGGATGACCGACGACCGCGTACGCCACTCCGGCGATTTCTGCGGCGCCACCGATGGCTCGGGGTACCCACGGCCGATTGGGCATGATCTCATCGTGCCACGCCTGGTCCTGCGGCTCAAGCCTCAGTCCTCACCGGGCCTCACTGGGCCTGCTCCTCACCGGGCCTCGCCGGGCCTCACCGGGCCTGTTCCTCCGGTGGGCGGACGTGACGGAACTGCTGCAGCAACAGCAGGTCGTAGGTGGCCTTCAGCGTTCCGCCGATGATCAGGGGCCACCCGAAGTTGCTGCGGCTGAGCATCCACCCGGCCGCGATCGGGGGCAGCGCACCGGCGAGGCTGCGCGGCACGTTCGTCACACTGGCGGCGGCCGGGCGCTCCTCGGGGGAGACCACGGCCATCACGTACGACGTGCGCGCCGGCACGTCCATCTGCGACAGCGCCGACCGGCTGAGCAGACACGCGACCGCGAGCGGTGCGTTCGGCATGAACGCGGTGAGGATGAGGAGGCCGTTCGCCGGGAGATGGGTGAACACCATCGTGCGCACGAGGCCGATCCGCCCGGCGAGGCGCACCGCCGCGAGTTGGGAGAAGGCGGCGAACAACCCGGCCCAGAAGAAGACCGCCCCGCTGACCGCGAGCGACAAGCCGAACCGTCGCTGCAGCCAGAGCACGACGAGCGCTGTGATCACGAACCCGCCACCGAACGCGTCCAGGCTGAACAGTGCGGCGAGTCGGTAGACGGTGCGCTTGGACTCGCCGAGCGCTCTCCGCGTGCCGCTGGTGGCCGGTTCGATCGCCGGGCTGAGGTGCGAGTAGCGCAAGAACACGATGCCGCCGAGGCAGGCGTAACCGATGAACGTCCAGCGCAGCGTCGTCGTGCCGGCGACGTGGAGATGGCGGGCTGCCCATTCGGGTACTCCGGCGAGTGCAGCGCCGGCGGCCGCGACCAGCGTGCCGAGCAGGCTGTAGCGGGCGAACAGCGCGGTGCGTTGCCGGTCGTCCACCGTGGCGGGCAGGAGCGCCTGTTCGGTGGGGAGGAACACGCTGACGTCGCCGCCGCTCGGGTTGAGCGTGCCGATCATGCCCACCAACGCCAGCGGCCAGAACCCGGTGAACAGCGCGAACCCGACACCGGTCGCGATCATCAGCAGCGACACCAGGCGCAGCAGCTTGCGGCGGGGGTAGGCGTGGGCTCGCAACCCGACGGCGAGGGTCAGCGCGGCCGAGCCGAGCAAGGTGACGGCGATGACGATGCCGATGCGCGTCTCGCTGAGGCCGAGCGCGGTGAGGTACGCGGCCAGGACCACGCTGACGATGCCGTCGCCGAGCGCGCGTATGCCGCGTGTCTCGAGCAGGACCGCCGCGTCGTGGGTCGCTCCCGGGGGAAGGATCCGGAATCGCGTGAGGTGCCGACGCATCGTGATCTCCCTCGTCGCGGAGAGCGCAACGTACCACCGCCGCGGACGCGGCGATCCTCTCGCTCGATCGCGTCCTGTCGCTTCGCGAACACCTGGCCTCGGGACCGTGGTTGGTCCCGGGCAGGACCCAAGGGGTCAGCGGTTGCGGGGGACGTCGCGGAAGGCGATGTGGTCGTGCGCGTTGGGTTCGCGGGGAAGGTCGAGGACCCGTTCGCCCAGGATGTTGTGCTGGATCTCGTCGGTGCCGCCGGCGATCGACTGAGCCGGCGTCGAGACGAGCACTTCGGCGATCATGCCGTCGAACGGTGCCGTCGGGCCGCTGAGCAACCCGTTGGCGCCGCCGATCAGCGAGTGCACGGCGGACGCCTGCCGGGCGATCCGACTGGATGCCAGCTTGCCGATCGAACCCTCCGCGCCCGGCGGCCGGCCGAGCGTTCGCGCAGCACGCGCCCGGGCCGCGGTCCATTCGCTGACCCGCACC
>JAYVMH010000123.1:0-8440 GCA_043759015.1 Actinomycetota bacterium | reverse complement strand
GCGACACGCTCTGATCGTCGCCCGTCATGTCCGAGTCGCCGTTCGTCGTCGAAGTCGTCCGCTCCACCCGTCGCCGTCGCACCGTCGGTGCCGAGCTGAAGGGCGGCGTCCTGAAGGTTGCGCTGCCGTCGTGGATGAGCGCCGCCGAGGAGACGCGCTGGGTGGAGAAGATGTCGGCGAGCTTCCGTCGCAAGCTGTCCAGCGACCGGATCGACCTCGCCCAGCGTGCTTGGGCCCTCGCCCGCCGCTACCACCTCCCGCAGCCGACCGACATCCGATGGGCCGACAGCATGACGACGCGGTGGGGTTCGTGCACCTACAGCACCGGGGAGATCCGTCTCTCCAACCGTCTGGCGCCGTTTCCGGACTGGGTGATCGACTACGTGATCATCCACGAACTGTGCCACCTCGAGGTCCGCGGCCATGGCGACGACTTCTGGCGGCTCGCCCACCGCTACCCCAAGGCCGAGCGGGCGATCGGATACCTCATCGCCAAGTCCGCAGACGAGGATGAGGAGCACAACGGGGACGTCAGCTTCCCGCCCGTCTGAGACGTCGAGGGCGGGCGAGACCGATGAGCAGACTGCCCGCAAGCACCGCTGCGATCACGAGCACCACGATCGACAGCGCCGATCCGGCTCCACCCGCGTCGACCACCTGTTGTGCCTGCGGGGTCGGGAAGACTTCGGTCGAGGCGGCGTGGGGGTGAGCGGTCAGCGCGGTTGGGCGCAACCCAATGTCGAGTACCGGCTGCTGCGTGCCCGGGGCGATCGACACCAGCGGGGTACGACCGGTGAATACGTCGGCCGCGCTCTCCACAAGGTCACCCCCGATCGACGGGACGGTGAACGCAAGATCTGTCGGCAGGTTGGACACCGTCACCCGGTACTTGCCTGCCGGGATGTTCGCGAACAGGAACCGCCCATCCGTGCGGGTGACCTGGCGGGCGATGGCATGACCGGCGCGATCCAACAGCGTGACCGCCACACCGGCGAGCCCGGGCTCGTTGCCGTCGTGCACCCCGTTGCCGTTCTGGTCGTCCCATATCAGATCGCTCACCGCTGCTCCCGTCACAGCAGTGGCGATCGATCCGGTCGGGTCGCGCACGACGTTCGTGCGCGAGTGGAGGTCGCCGCGAAGGTCGATGCTCGACACTTCGTCGAAGGATCCCGAGGTGGGCGAGAAGCCGACTGGTGGGGCCACGTAGCTCCAGCACGCGCTGCCCACGAGGTCGAGCGCGTACCGGCCGCCGTCGTCGGTGACGGTGGAGACGGGTGCCCCGTAGGCATCGTCGACCGTGCCCCACTGGCGGTCCGCGCCCGCGTCGGTGGAGCAGATGCCGGTGACGACGGCCTTGGCAACGCCGGCCGCGTCGGCTCCGTCAATGCCGACGACCACACCGGTCCAGTGGTGCCGTGGCGCCTCGGACGCTTCGGCGGGCGTCGGCAACGAACTGGCGATCGCGCCGACAAGCGCGAAGAGCGACACCAAGCGCACCGCGGTGCGACCCGCGCCCGCGCTCACGGTCGCCGGCTCCGGCGTCATCACCGGCCGAGCCTCGGTGACCGAGGTGCCCGGGATCGAGCCCAGCTGCTCCCAGGTCGGTTCGATCAAGCAGTACTCGGCGAGCGCGTTGGCGGTGGCATCGTCCACGCAACCGAACTCGAGGCCGATGCGCCATTCGCCCGTGGGCACCACCGACACGTTGCGCACCTCGACGGGAATGCGCACGGACGTGACGCCGCTGCGTGTGGGCACCGCGGTCTCGAGCAGCATCTGCTCGCCGATGTCCAGACCGGTGTGGCTCAACACGCCGGCGCCGAGCGATGTCAGGTCCAGCACGGCGACGGCCCGCTCTCCCAACGTCGCCGACAGCGCCGCGCTCACACGTTGCGCTCGCCGCAGTTGTGCACGGCGGGCGAGCACGCGCACAAGATCGAGCGACACCGTCAGCAACCAGAGCGTGACGATCACCATCGCCACCAGCGTCTGCTGGGGCAGCGCGCCCATGGTGTGGGTCACCCGATCGCTGAGCCCACGCAGCGCGAGCACCAGGCTGAGCGTGATGATCGCGACGATCAGCCCCGCGCCGTACTGGCGCGACGGAAGGGCCGCGAAGCGCCGCCGACGCGCCCGCGGTTGGGGCACGACCTCGTTCGAGAAGCTGGCGACGGTGGCGCCGATGTTGTGCAACGACCAACGCGTGCGGTCGCCCGGACGCAACGTCCAACCACTGAGCAGCGCAAGACCCAACGACGTGTAGACGAACGACGGCAGCCACAGCGCCGCGATCGTGAGCTTCGAGGCGTGGAACGGCACCACACCGAGCAGCATCGCGGCCGCCAGCAGCGCGATGAACACGACGCGTCGAACGCTCGAGAGCGGTCGGACCGTCCATGCGATCGCCGCCAACCGTTGATGGGGTGTGTAGGTGGTCGGCCGCAGCACCCCGCGACGGCCGATGAGCATCTGGCGCGCGGCGCGGGTTCTCCGCACCCGGTCGATGTAGACGGCCACGTCGTCGGTGATCGTGCGATGCGACACCACAGCCACGTCACCCGGCGCGGCGATCGCCCAACCGGCGGAGTGCAGATCGGACGTCGCACCCCAATGGGCCTCCAGCGACACTTCGTCACCGAAGTGGACGTCGCGGAGCGCATCGGTGCGCACGAGCGAACCCGAACCCAACCAGACCGCAACACCTCGTCGGCCGAGTGCCGGGTTGAGCGCAGTCCGCTCGAAGTCGAGCTCGTGTCGCCGGTTGGGACCGTGCTCGGGCGAGTCCTCGGCGAGCGACACCCCGAGCCCCTGCACCACGGCGACCCGAACGTCCTTCATCTCCGTCGAGAGCCGGCGAACGATGTCGGTGGACGGCACGTCGCCGGCGTCGATCAACAAGAACTCGGGCGACCGCACGGCCGCGGCCATCACGCGCAGACCGTTGCGATCCTCGGTGTCGGTCGCGGCGTACACCGCTTGGAACTCGGTCGCCAACGAGGCGACCGCAGGACGGCCGGAGAGGTCGACGATGATCAGGTGCGCCACTGCGTCCACCGACTGCAGCGCGAGGAGCGTGGCGCGGACCTCGTGCACGAACTGGTCGCTCACCCGTACGACCGCGTCGACACGGCGGGCGATGATCAGGTGCTCGTCGGGACGCTCGGCCCGCGTCGGCCACATCGCCCACGCGAGCGACAGTGCGCCGAGGAAGCCGACCACCTCGACGACGAAGAGCGGCACCGAGAGCCACGCGGCAGTCCCCGTCATCGAGAACGCCGCGCGCCACGCGAGGTAGGCAACGGTGGCAGCCAGCCCGGCCACCGTGAGCACCCGTGCGCTGACGTGCTCGTTTCTCCTCATCCGGTGTTCCCTCACAGCTGCTCGAGCCTCCCGACAGGCGCGGGCCTGCGGTTGCGCTTCTGGCTTTCTTCATCGGCGCCACACACGGTGAACTTGAACGGAGGGCGACCGCAAAGGTGCGGGTCGGGTCGGGTAGCCTCCTGTCCTCGTGGGAACCGCCAAACGTGAACGTCAGAAGGCCAACCGCCAAGTCCGCCTCCAGGAGCTCGCCAAGGAGGCGCGCAAGGAGAAGTCCCAGAAGGTCGCCATGCGCGTCACCATCGGTGTCATCGCGTTCGTCGCGATCATCGGTGTGGTCTACCTCGGCAACCGTGGCGGAAGTTCCGGCCCGGCCGCGTCGTCGGCCACCACCACGGCCACCGGGGCAACGATCGCCGGGCAGACCACCGTGCCGGCTGTCACCACCACGATCGACCCGAATGCGCCGACGACCAGCACGTTGCCCAAGCCGAAGGTGAAGATCCCCACCGCGATCCCCACCACGCTGCAGGTCACCACGCTGGTCGAGGGCGCCGGTGTGGGGGCAAAGGCAGGCGACAGCATCACGGTCAACTACGTCGGTGTCCTCTCCGCCGACGGCACCGAGTTCGACAACAGCTACGACCGCGGCCAGCCGTTCACGTTCACGCTCGGCACGGGCAGCGTGATCAAGGGTTGGGACCAAGGCCTGATCGGCGCCAAGGCCGGCAGCCGCATGCAGCTGGACATCCCGTCCTCCCTCGCGTACGGCAGCACCGGTTCGGGCGGCATCAAGCCGAACGCGGCGCTCACGTTCGTGATCGACGTGCTGGGCATCACCCCCGCCGCCGGCACCGTCACCACCTGACCTTCCCCGGATCACCCGGGCAGCGTGCCGAACACCTCCGGCTTGCCGACGCGCTCCCACCCCGCCGCGGTGCGAACCAACGCATCGCCGGTGTGCAACACGCCGACGGTGGTGTTGGCCAGCGAGCGTGTGCGGTGCAGCCGTTCGGGCGACCACTTCTCCGCCTCCGTAACCAGCGCCAGGCCGGTGATCAGGCCGAGGCCGAGCGTGAACGCACCACCGCGGGGGTCCACCATCGGGTCGCACATCGCGGCCGCACTGCCGGCGTTGGCGACCACGACGCCACCGTTGCGGAGCACGTCGCGCAGCGCCTCGAACAACGGAGTGTCCTTCAGCACCGACCGCAGGTGCAGCGGCTGATCACCAACGAAGTACACGGCTCGCGCCGACCGTACGACGCCTGCCGCGCCCTCCTCCATCGCCTCGCCACGCCGCATCACCATCAGCGCCTCCACGTCGACCTGCAGGCGCTCGCCCCAGTTCATCGACGACGTGACGAGCCGTTCGGGGTGCTCGTACGCATCGGCCGTCGGCAGCACCACCACTCGGTCCGCTCCGGCAGCTGTGATCAGCCGCGCGTCGAGCTCATCGTTCTCGGCGAAGGGGCCGCCACCCTGCAGTGCAATCGTGCCGCTCATGTCGGCGAGCGTATGCCGCCGGCGACGACGAAGGGGTCACTCGAGCAGTTCGTCGCGCAGATGGGCGATGCCCGAGGACGGCACGCCCACGGCGAGGGCGAACTCGTGGATGCTGCCGTAGCGCTCGGCGACGTGGGCGATCATCCGCTGCATCGCCTCGGGCACGGCTGCCGAGAACACGGCCGGCCCCTGCACGATGCGGGCGTGGAGCTCGGGGTACTCGCGCAGCGACCACTCGCGCATCCGCTCCATGCCGGCGGCGGTGAGTGCGTAGTCGGCGATGATGTAGTCGGGCTGCACGTCGAGGCATCCGAGCACCATCATCGCCAGCATCCCGGTGCGATCCTTGCCGGCCGCGCAGTGGAACACCGCGGGCAGCGCGCCGGGCACGCACAACGTGGTGAGCGCTTCGGCCAGGCGGAGCTCACCCTCGTCGAGCATCGAGCGATACGCGTACTCCAGGAAATCGGCGGGGTCGGTGACCTCCTGCGCCTTGGTCACGTCCCACGTGCTGTCGATCACCGGCACGTGGTGGAAGGCGACCGGGTGGGCTTCCACGGGGAACGTGCCCCGCTCGTCCAGCTCGACGAACGTGCGCAGGTCGATGACGGTGTTCAGCCCCAGCTCGCGAACGATCTCGAGGTCGGCGTCGGTGAGCCGGTAGAGGCCGTCGGCGCGGAAGAGGCGGCCCCAGCGGGTGGTGCGACCGTCGAGGGTGGGATAGCCGCCCATGTCGCGGAAGTTGTGCACGGCGTCGAGACGCACCACGCGACGCGGGTCGGCGCCGACGTCGGGGAGTAGGGGCAAGCTCATGGGTCCACGGTACCGACCAAGCGTGACGGCGCCGTGGCGCGCCGGTGAATCGGGCGTGAAAGGTCAGGCCCGGGCGTGGGCGTCGTCGATCGAAGCGACGAGGCGGGTGACGATCTCGCCGATCTCGTCGTCGGTGACCACGAAGGGCGGGGCGATCATCACTGCCTCGGCAACGGGACCGGATCCAGCGGGGTACACCCACATGTCGCGTCGCATCGCCGCGGCGATCACCGCGTCGCGGCTGCAGCGCAGTTCGATGCCGTAGAACAGGCCGCGACCACGGATGTCCACGACCGCCGGATGGCCGTCGAGTGCGCTGTGGAGCGCGCTGCCGAGCATCGCACCCATCGTGGCCGATCGCTCCACCAGGCCTTCGCGGCGCATGATCTGCAGCACCGTCGTGCCGGCGGCGCAGGCAGCCTCGTTCCCCGTGAACGTGAAGTACATGAAGCCACCGCCACGCAGCGCCGCCGCGACCTCGCCCTTGGCCGCCACCGCGCCCAGCGGCACGTAACCGCCGCCGAGGCCCTTGCCGCCGACGACGACATCGGGCTCGAACGGGAAGTGCTGGTGGCCCCAGACCAGGCCGGTGCGCCCGTACCCGGTCATCACCTCGTCGGCGATGAGGAGGATGTCGTGCCGGCGACACGCCTCGGTCACCACCCGCCAGTACTCGTCGGAGGCGGTGAGGCACGCACCGGCGGCACCGGTGATCGGCTCGGCGATGAACCCGGCGATGGTGGCCGGGTCCTCCTGCTCGATGACCTTCAGCACCTGTTCGGGGTCGTCCCAGGGCACCTTCGGGAACGGCAGCAGCAACGGCTCGTACCCGCGTTGGCGTGCGGAGTGGCTGGCGACCGCCATCGTGCCGGTCGTCATGCCGTGGTAGCTGGGGTGACGACCGACGACCTTCCACCGATCGGGCCGACCCTTGCCGACCTGGTAGGCCCTGGCGAGCCGGATCGCGGAATCGGTGCTCTCGCTGCCGCCGCTGGTGAAGAAGACGTGGTCCATCCCGGTCGGCAGCCAGTGGTCGACGAGCTCGTCGTGCAACGCCAGGCGGGCGGGCGTGGGCCACAGCGGCACGACGTAACCCATCGACATCGCCGCCGCCGCGGCCTCGGCCACCTCGGTGCGGCCCCATCCGATGTTGCCGACGATCGCGCCGGCCGCGGCGTCGAGGATGCGCCGCCCGTCCGCGGCGAGGAGGTAGACGCCGTCGCCACCGATGATCGTGGGTGCGTCGGTGGCGCCGGGGACGAAGGCGAAGCGGTCGGTGTCGGAGGCCATGACGCCCGAGTATCGCATCCCGACCGTGGTGTGAATGACTCGCCCCTCCGTAGAGTTTCGGCGTGGTCGCCTGGCAGCCCATCCCGATCGAATCGGCCGACGACGTCCGCGTCGCCGACTACGTCGGGCTGCGCAACAAGGAGAGCGAGGAGTTCCTCATCGCCGAGAGCGCGCCGGTAGTGGCCCGCCTGCTCGGGTCGCGGTTCCGGGTCCGTTCGCTGCTCGTGACGCCGAAGGGGCTGGCGCGCCTCTCCGGCACGGCCACGGCGCCCGACGCTCCGCTCTACGTCGCCGCGCCGAGGGTGATGGAGGCGATCACCGGTTTCGACGTGCATCGCGGCGTGCTCGCATCCGCGGACCGCGGACCAAGCCTCGCGCTCGGCGAACTGCTGTCGACGGCGAGGCGGTTGGTGGTGCTCGAAGGGTCGAACGACCACGAGAACATCGGTGTGGTCGCTCGCTCGGCGCGGGCACTCGGGTTCGACGGGATGATCCTCGACCCCACGTGCGCCGATCCGTACTACCGGCGCAGCGTGCGGGTGTCGATGGGCGAGATCCTCCACCTGCCGATCGTGCGTTGCACCACGTGGCCGGCGCCGCTCGCCGAGATCATCCAACGCGGCTTCGACATGTGGGCGCTCACCCCCGACGCCGCCGCCGACCTGTTCACCAAGGACGTAGCGGCCAAGGTCGCCGTCGTTGCCGGTGCGGAGGGCCACGGGCTCTCCGCCGACGCGAGAGCGATGATCGCCAACGACGTCCGGATCCCGATGCACCACGGGGTCGACTCGTTGAACCTCGGCCATGCGTTGGCGATCACGATGGCGTTCGTGTCGTCGGTCTGAAGCGTCCCGGGACCCCTCACTCGTCGGTCCACCACGCTCGGAACTGTTGCCGAGCCAGGCTGAGGTCGGTTCGCGAGATCTCCGTTGCCGACAGAGCGTCCACTGCCAACTCCCTCACGCCTGCGCCGCTCGACCAACAGCCTAGCGATCTGTTGACGAGGTCCTTGGCCTCCCATATCCGAAGCGTCGCTCGTTGCCGACTTGACGCCGGGCGAACCTGCGCAACGTCAATCGGTCCCCCCGACGCATCAGCTCCCGCCCAGCTCCCGATCGCCCTCGGAGGCGGTTCACACCGTCGGCTGGGTTTGTCAAAACTGCGACCGCTTCGCAAGTTCAGTAGCGATGTGTCAGAACACTTACGCCACTCGGACGGATCACCGTTGACGAATAGTGGCACCAACGGTGACCAACCTGCGAGCCAGCACGCGCGCTCGCGACGCCCAGTACTACAACTCGCACGTCCGCCCGGCGTTCGGCGACACGCCGCTCAACAAGCTCGATCGCACATCGTTGCGTTCGTGGCTCGCCCGACTCGGGTCGCCGAGGGGAGCAGACCTGGCGCCAGCGATGATTCACAAGATTGTCCAGATCCTCAACAAGACCGTCAACGCCGCGTTCGAAGACCGACTGATCCCCCACAACCCCGTTGCGAAGCTTCCGCTGCCGAA
>JAYVMH010000122.1:0-3834 GCA_043759015.1 Actinomycetota bacterium | reverse complement strand
CGTGTCGGTACGACGGCATCATCGGCATCTGGTACGGCAAGGCACCTGGTCTGGATCGGGCGAGCGATGCGCTTCGCCACGCCACGTTCGCCGGCACGTCGAACAAGGGCGGGGCGATCGCGCTCGTGGGCGACGACCCGACCGCGAAGAGCAGCACGCTCCCATCGTCCAGCGGCGGCACGCTGGTCGATCTCAACATGCCGATCATCTACCCGGGCGACGTCCAGGAGGCGATCGATCTCGGCCGCCACGCCATCGCGATGTCGCGCGCATGCGGCGTGTGGGTGGGCATCAAGGTCGTCGAAGCCGTGGCGGACGGCACCGGCTCCATCGAGGTCCACTCCGATCGCATCACCCCCGTGGTGCCGACGATGAGGGTCGACGGACGGCTGTGGGTGCCGCATCCCTCGGGTCAGATCCTCATGCCGCACAACCTGGAGATGGAGCGCGAGTTCCACGAGATCCGGCTCAAGCTCGCCTGCGAGTACGGCGTGCTCAACCACCTCAACACGATCCCCGTACGCGGCCCATCGGACTGGATCGGCATCGTCGCCACCGGCCAGACCTATCAGCAGACGATGGAGGCGCTGCGCCTCCTCGGGTTCGGCACCGACGACGAGCTGCGCGCTGCCGGCGTTCGCCTGTTCAAGCTCGGCATGCCGGTGCCGCTCGACAGTGGGCAGGTCCGCGAGTTCGCCGAGGGCCTGAAGGAGATCGTCGTCATCGAGGAGAAGGGGCAGAACCTCGAGTGGCTGGTGAAGGACGCGCTCTTCGGCCGCCCCGATCATCCCGTGGTCGTGGGCAAGCGTGCCCCCGACGATTCGCCGCTGTTCCCCTTCACCGGCACGGTGGACGCCGACGTCATCGCCCCGCGGTTGCGCACGCGACTCGAGCCACGACTGGCCGACCGCATGGCCCCGCCGCCACCCCAGCCTCGACAGCTCATCCCCCTCGCCATCGATCGCTCGCCGTACTTCTGTTCGGGGTGCCCGCACAACACCTCCACCCAGGTTCCCGACGGCGCACTCGTCGGTGCCGGCATCGGCTGCCACACGCTGATCCTGATGATGGAACCCGAGCGCGTGGGCCACATCGTCGGCCTCACCGCGATGGGCAACGAGGGGGCCCAGTGGTTCGGGATGGCGCCGTTCGTCGACGACGAGCACCTGTTCCAGAACATCGGCGACGGCACGCTGTTCCACTCCGGCCTCGGCGCCATCCGTGCGGCCGTGGCCAACGGGGCGAACATCACGTACAAGGTGCTCTACAACGGCGCTGTGGCGATGACCGGCGGCCAGGACCCCTTCGGCCAGCTCGACGTGATGACGCTCGTGAAGGTGCTCCTCGCGGTCGGTGTCCGCGAGATCATCATCACCACCGACGACCTCAGTCGCTACAAGCTCGGCGACCTGCCCATGGGCGTGCGGGTGTGGGGTCGCAGCCGGATCGTCGAGGCCCAGGAAGACCTGTCGATGGTGCAGGGCTGCACGGTGCTGCTCCACGACCAGCGGTGCGCGGCGGAGAAGCGCCGCGACCGGAAGCGCAACAAGATCAGCACACCCGACTTCCGTGTGGTCATCAACGAACGCGTGTGTGAGGGATGCGGCGACTGCGGCGACAAGAGCAACTGCCTGTCGGTGCAACCGATCGAGACCGCGTTCGGGCGCAAGACCCGCATCGATCAGGACTCGTGCAACTTCGACCTGTCGTGCCAGCAGGGCGACTGCCCGGCGTTCATGAACGTCACCGCGACGCGTACCTCGCGTCGGGCGATCGCTGCGACCGACCATCCCCTCCCCACGGTGCCGGCGCCACCTTCCGCGGCGCTCGACGAGTGCACGATCCGTTTGTCGGGCATCGGCGGGACGGGCGTGGTGACCACGTCGCAGATCATCGGCACCGCCGCGATGTTGCAGGGCTATCACGTGCGCGGACTCGACCAGACCGGGCTCTCCCAGAAGGCCGGGCCGGTGGTCAGCGACGTGCGCATGTCCATGTCGGCGCCGCACAGTTCGAACAAGGCCACGGCCGGCTCGGTCGACGTCTTGATCGCGTTCGATCAGCTCACCGCTGGCAGCGACGCGACGATCAGCGCCGCCGCGTCCGATCGCACTGCGCTGATCGCCAACACCGCAGCCGTCCCGACCGCGTCGATGGTGATCCACCCCGATCGGCCGTACCCGGTCGGCGAGCTCACCGACCGGCTCGACGCCAACTCGCGGTCGCACCTTCGGGTCGACGCGCAACGGATCGTGCAGGGCCTGCTCGGCGACGACAGCACCGTCAACGTGTTCATGGTCGGCGTGGCGTTGCAGGCGGGTCACGTTCCGCTCGACACGCTCACGATGGAGCGGGCGATCGAGCTGAACGGTGTCGCGGTCAAGAAGAACCTCGCCGCGTTCACGTGGGGCCGCGCCTGGGTGGCCGACAGCGCAACGGTCGAAACAGCGGCCGGAATCCGCGGCCCGGTCGACGACACGCCGTTGCGCGACCGCTTGGCAGCGGACCTCGTCGGCTACCAGTCGAAGCAGTACGCCGATCGGTTCCTCGAAGTGGTGGACAGGGTGGCCGCGGCCGGGCACGCGGAGCTCACCGAGGCGGTCGCCCGGAACCTGCACAAGCTGATGGCCTACAAGGATGAGTACGAGGTCGCCCGACTGCTGCTGCTGCCCGAGTCCAAGGCGCAGGCGGAGGCGAGCGGTGGCAAGGGAGCCAAGGTGCTGTGGATGCTGCATCCGCCGATGTTCCGGGCGATCGGCATGAAGAACAAGCTGCGGCTCGGGAGGTGGGCGACGCCCGCATTCTTGGCGTTGCGTTCCATGCGCCGATTGCGCGGCACACCGTTCGACGTGTTCGGGTGGGCGAAGGTCCGCCGCGAGGAACGGGCGATGGTGCCCGAGTACATCGAAGCCGTTGCCGTGCTGCTCGCCAACCTCCGTAATGACAACGTCAACGACAACGTCGCCGACAACGACAACGTCAACGACAACGACAACGTCAACGTCGCCGAGGCGGTGGCGATCGCGTCGCTGCCCGACCGCGTCCGCGGCTACGAGCACCTGAAGATGGAACGAGCGGCGGCATACCGCGCCGAGCTCGCCGTACGGCTGGCGGCGTTCACGGCCTGACGACCGCGACGGCCGCACGACGACGTTCGAGGTGTCGTCGATCGGAGTCGTTGGGGCTGCACTCGAGGGCTCGATCGAACGAGGCCACGGCGCCGGCGACATCACCGGTCCGGTGCAACAGCTCCGCACGCGTGCTCCAGTAGAGGTGCCACTGATCGACCTCGGCTTCGTCGATGCCGTCGAGCATCGCCAAGCCCGCCGCCGCGCTCTCCGCCTCGGCCACGGCGACGGCACGGTTCACGCGCACCACCGGCGTGGGTGCGAACAGCTCCAGCATCCGGTACAGCTCGGCGATCTGCGGCCAGTCGGTGTCGGCGACGGTGGACGACACGCCGTGGACACAGGCGATCGCCGCCTGCAGCTGATACGGACCGGCATGCCGCCGACGGATCGCTGCGTCGAGCACCGAGCGTGCCTCGTCGATCTCGTCGCGGTGCCAGCGCGTGCGGTCCTGTGCCTCCAACAGCACGAGGTCGCCCGCATCGTCGACGCGCGCGTCTCGACGGGCATGGGTGGCGAGGCCGAGCGCGAGCAGGCCCGCACACTCGGGTTCGTCGGGCATCAGGTCGGTCAGCAGGCGTGCGAGCCGAATGCCTTCGGCGGCGAGGTCGGCACGTTGGTCGGCTCGACCCTCGGGGGCGTGATGGCCGGCGGTGAGGATCGCATGGACCACCTGCAGCACGGCGGGCAGGCGGTCGGGCAGCTC
>JAYVMH010000121.1:0-8479 GCA_043759015.1 Actinomycetota bacterium | reverse complement strand
TGGTCCCCGGTGGTGGCCACCTGTTCGTGTTCACCCATGCCGCCGACACGGCGGCCGACGTGCGCGACTTCCTCGACGCCACCTACTGACCCAGGGGCTCTCGACCCTCCTCCAGCGAGGCGGCCACCCCGGCGGCAGCCGGGCGCTGCGTCAGCCGGAAGCGCGCTATTTCAAAGCAGTCGAACGACGAGCGTCAGTCACCGTCACCCCACCTGATCACCGATCACCCGATGCCGGCGCCACAAGCGCACCACTTCGCTCGACCACAATAACGATCGACCCGCTCGGGATCCGGCGAACCCCTACGCGGGAGCGCCAGTCGGATCGCGCGATCGGCGTAGCGGTGGAGGCGTGCATGTAGGCGGCGCACGAGCACAGCTGCTCGGGCCGGAGTCGGGTGAGCCGCCTCGGGCGTGGACAAGGTGTTGCCGATCGCTATTGCCGTGCCCTGCGGCCCCTGGCGGTCCCTTCACAACCTGGTGCGGGCCGAGGCTGTTCGCATCGTTGTCTGGGCTTCATCCGGCCCGTTCGACGGTGTAGTTGTCGGGCTCGTCCTTCTGAGCGCTCGCATCGGCCAAGGCGTTCGCGAGAAGAGCGAGGAGCTCGGGCAAGTCGTCGACTGCGACGCGCGTGGCGGCCACGCAGCTGTCGGCTTCCCAGTGCTCACGACGAGCTGGCGGCCTTCGGGATGCCAGGTTGCGCGTAGGAACCGCCCGTCGCGACGCGGGTCCTCGACAAACACCCGATGCGCGAACAGGCCTCTGAGCTCCATCCCCACGCTCGAATCGTGCGCCCGCCTAGCCAGCGACGCAACCGGACCGTGTCGGGAGGATCGTCCTCGTGATCCGGCTGGCCCCACGGCGTCGCGGGTGGCTCGGCGAGGGGAGGCCGCGGTGCCTGTCAGGTCGCCAGGAGGTAGTCGACGAGCGCGGCGATCTCGGCGTCGGTGAGCGGGAGCTGCGGCATGCCCGTGGTGGGGCCGACGGACCCGGTGAAGGCCGGGGACACGAACGCGGCGGGGGCCTGCATGGATTCGGCGAGGTAGCGGTCAGCGGACAGACCGGGCCGTCGGGTCGCCGCCCATGCCGGTGCGTCCGCAAGGGAAGGAAAGCCCGTCAGCAGCGCCGTGGTGTCGGGCCCGGTGTGGCAGGACGCGCAGCCTTTGGCCTGGAACAGGCTGGCCCCTCGCTCGACGCTTGAATCGGCTGACGGGGCGCGGGCATCGCCTCTTGGCCAGGTCGCGATGCTGGCGGTGCCGAGCACGACGGCCCCGATGGCGCACAGGTGACCGACTCGGCTCATGCGACGCGATGACGGTGGCGTCGTCCGCCGACGACATCGAGCACGGCGAACGCGGTGAGCAGGACGGTGCCACCGGCGAGCCCATACGGAAGCAGCCGATTCGGTTGCGAGTCTGACGCCGCTGGGGCCGATGCGGCCGCGGAGCGAGACCCGGCGTCAGTGGCGTGGACCGTGATGGGGCCGAGCGATTGGGGTGCGAACCAGCCTTGGCGGATCGTCCAGGAGTGGGTACCGGCGGACGGGAACGTCACGCGAGCCGTGTAGTGGCCGACGATCTCGTCGCTGATGGCCGCAAAAAATCGTGTCTTGCCGGTCGAGGTGGTGATCTCGATGCCGACATCGTCGAGCGCGACGGGTGTCACGCCGTGCTGGCGGATCGTGAACCCGACCGTTACCGGCGTCCCGGCGACCGGCGAGGGCAACTCGTCAAGGGTGCTCACCGCCCAGCCACCAGCCCGAGCAGGGGTCGCCCACCCAGCGATCGCGGTCCAAGCCACCCCGACGGCGACGAGAGCCACCCGAATGCCGCGTACCCAAGGAGCTGTTCGGGCCGTCATGTCCGGTCCGACACCGCCCGGACGGATCACGTTCCCAACGCGGCGAACGCGACGGCCGGCGCAAGATCGTCGAAGCCTTCGACCCGATGCAGCACCTCACCGGTCTGCCACAGCAGCGTGTTCCCCGCCGTACGAGCGACGGTGACGTCACCATCGGGCAGGCGGTACAGGACGTCGTGAGGCTCACCATCGATCCAGAGGCCCGGAGAGCCGCCCACCGTCACCTGCTGCACCCCGGTTCCGGGACCGACGATCTTGCGGACGAGGCCATCGTCGAGCACCCCAGCGATCGAGGACACCAAGATCTGCTTGCCATCCACGGTCACCATCCGGCTCTGACCGGGACCTGGCAACGCGAACGGTGCCGGAATCCCGCCGGTCCGCTCGTCCCGCCGTTCGATACGCACCCCGCGCAAACCAAGCCAATCCGCCAGCGCCTCCCGCGACCGCGGAACGGCCACCAAGGCACAGACAACGACCACCACGACGACCGCCACCTTCAACAGCCACCCGCGGCGCCCGCCTCGAGGAGCAACGGACCCGTCGAGCCGCGCCATGACGGCACCAGCGGCGACCTCGCTGTCGCCGACATCGAGAGCGTTGCCCAGATCGGCCAAGCGGGCTACGAGATCGCTCATGACCCGACCCGCGTCGATCCGGCGCGCTTCAGCTCGGCCTCGAGTCGCCCGAGGGCTCGCGACGTCCGTGACTTCACCGTGCCCAACGCCACCCCGAGTACCTCCGCCGTGTCCGCCTCGCTCAGACCCGTCACGAACCGGCACGCCAACACCTCACGATCCCGCATCCCCAACCGGCCCAACGCCGACGTCAGCGCCGCACGCTCCATCCGATCGACCACGACACCCTCCGGGCTCGGCACATCCCGCAGATCCAGCCCGGCATGACGATCGTCCCGACGACGTCTCCTATCCACCGTCCGCACATGGTTCTTGGCGTGGTTCGCCACGACCCGCAGCAACCACGACCGGACCGATCCCGACCCCTGAAAGCCGCCGAGAGCCCGGTGCGCGCTCACCCAAGCTTCCTGCACGACATCAGCCGCGTCCTGGGTCGACCCGCAAATCACCGCGGCCGTCCGCATCGCCGCGCCATGGTGCCGACGCACCAACTCTCCGAACGCTTCCCGCTCACCCCCACGAGCGCGCGACACCAGCACGTCGTCATCGCACAAGGTCACGTCATCCGAACGCATCGAACCGATCCACAGTCTGCACCCGTCCGACACCACCCCCGGCCCCGACGTTCCCCCCCCCCACGGCGGTCCGCACCACGCCATCCGATCCGGCTCGCCACGCCGCCCACCTGCGACTTATCACCAACGCACCGCAGGTGGTCCCAGCCACCCACCGCACGAGAACGCGACCAACGAACCCGTCGCACAACCCACCGCCCGATATCAGCGCATCAATCGGGCAACCCGACCCGCCCGGGATCCGGCGAGATGCAGCGGCCGAGGTGCACGAGTTCGCGAACGCCCTCGGTGTTCAAGGGGCGCTGGGGACAGCCGAGCGTCCTCGCTCTCGACTCTCAGCTCCAGACGGGCAACATGCTGGGATGGATGGCGGAGCCGATCGACTGGTGACGGTGGTGCTAACAAGTTCGGACTTTGACCGCTCGGTCGAGTTCTACGGCAACGGGTTGGGTCTCGATCTGCACGTCGATGACCACGACGGAGACGATGAGTGGACAAGTGGTCGTCACGCAGCCACGAGCTGGACCGACGGCGCCTTCATGCACTTCGCGATCTATGAGACCAAGGATGGGTCCTTCACCTCGGGAGCTCATCTGGCGTTCCGAGTCGGTGACATCAACGCCGTGCACCGGCGGGTCCAGGCCGCTGGGGTCGACGTGGTCCACGCGCCCAAGCCGCAGCCGTGGGGAACGTCGGCTCGTTACCGCGACCACGACGGCAATGTGATCGAACTCACTCAGCCCGGCTGAGGGCCGCGCCGAGCTGCTCACCCACCCGAAGTGCGCGCACGACAAGGCGAGAAGGTTGGCGCACTGTTCACCGTCGGGCCGCGACGGAGCCGCTCCGGTCACAGCGGGTGCCGGACCAGGCTCGTTCCAGAAGGGTTCGGCGACCGCCCGGTATCACCGGCCACAGCGATGACGCCGACCCGCCGTGAACCGGCGTTCCGTGCGGTCGGCGTGCACGGGATCGCCGCTCGTGTCGCGCTTACCGACGGCGGTCGTCCATGCGAGCCACTGGTATGGGTCGCGCGGCATCTCGTATTCCCTCCTGAGCCCTGGCGTCGCGTTGCGCCCAGCGCCGGCTTGGCTGCGCGGAGCTCGCCCGCGGTCATCCGTGCCCCTTACTTGCCATTCCGGGTGCGCTCCCAGAAGGGCCAGAGACCTCTGCGTTCGCGCCCGGGGCGCGTTCATCGGTCGGGGGGAGTTCGGCCCGAAATGGTCGGTCGCGCTCATGGACGAGGTCCGAGGACGGCTGCGATGCCGGCGTGGTTTTCGAGCGCTCGATCGCTGCTACGGTTCATCTTGAGGCCGACTGCTCCTCATGCACCCGAGCGATCAGTTCGCTCCGCTCCCGGGGCGGCTCGAGGCGGCAGAGGTCTCTCGACGATGGGGGATCGCATGAGCGTGACAGTCGTTCTGGAGTTCCAGACCCAGCCTGACAAGGTGGATGCGGTCAAGGCGTTCTTTCGAAAGGTTCTACCGGACACCCGGGCCTACGATGGCTTCGAGAGCCTGACGGTCCATCAGAACCAGGAGGACCCAACCGCGTTCCTGGTGTGGGAGCTTTGGGCGACACGCCAACAGTACGAAGCCTATTTGGCGTGGCGGACCGAGACCGGCGCACTCAACGACCTTGTCGCGATGCTCACCGGCCCGCCGTCGTTCCGCTTCTTCGATTTCGTCGGCGTCTGAGGTTCAACGCCTCCTGGCAGGAGGGCACCGTCCCGGACCGAAGCCCCGGCCCTTCTCGTTGATGTAGGCCCAATGGTCGCCACCGCTGCGAACGCCCACCTGTGGCGCCGTACGCGCGCATGGCGCGGCGAAGGCGGTGCGCGTAGACGCCGCCCGTCGCCATCGGTCAGTTGCGCGAGCCCCACCCCGTCACGTCCGAAGCGCGCTCACAAACACCCAGGGCGGGCCACCCGGTATCGCCGTCCTCGACAAGGCGACGGACCCGCCCGACTTCCGTCGAAGTCTGGCGCTGGCGCCGCTCGGTATCGGCGAGCCGACCACGACGGCCAGCGGTTGGCGAGGGAGTGTCGGCCAGGGGGATCGGTTGCCCTCGAACGGCACCTCGGTGGCGGCGGCTCAGAGGTGCGCAGCCAGTCGTCATGCTGAGCTTCGTGTCTCCGGTCGCCGGGATACGGACGAGCCGCGAGGTGGGAGAGAATGCCGGCATGCATGTCTCCATCGTCGGCACCAAGCTTCCTGGTCGCACTTTCTGCCGACCGGACGGCACCGCGATGAACAACGTCCACGTCGGCATCCAGCGTCGACGTGACCCCATCGAGCTCGTGAGAGCCGATGCCGCCGAGGCGCGATGGGAGGTCACCGTCGATGTGGTCGACCGAGATGGTTCGATCGACTTCCGAGGGCCGGAGGTCCAAGGCAAGCCGGGTGAACGATTCATCTACCTGACGTGGGGCCAGGTGGGACCGGTCCACGAGTTCGAGATGTTCCGGCGAGCCAAGGTGATGCTCAACCGGGTTGCACCAGACCTGATCGAGTCGGCGCGGACCTCAGGCACCCTCGTGGCCAGCATCGACCTCACCGGCGATGACGGAAGCCCACGATGTGCCCGGGTGGACCCACCGGCGATCACGTGGACGCTCGCCAACGACTGACCAGAACGCGCCGAACGCAGGAGCCGGGCGCACACTTCGCCAAGATCACTGCGGCTCGACCGGCACGCATCTCCGGCGGTCTCGTGCGGATGAGCCGCGCCAGTTCCAACCTTGGCGGCAGGCTCGGACTCAGCCGACATTGGGGTGCGTCCGCCGGGATGATCGGCAGGGCCGTGGCCATGTCGGAGAACCGTCTCGTGGCGTCCGTTGAGGTCGTTATGCTCCGGCGATGCGAGCGGTACGTGTTCACGACGGTGCTGCAACCACAACTGAGGTGCCTGCGCCCACGGGGGATGGTGTCGTGGTCCGCGTTGCGAGCGCAGGCATCTGTTCTACCGACCTGCATCTCCTCGGGTTCGGGCTCATGGCAACGCTCGGGCATGAGTTCGCCGGCTGGCTGCCCGACGGCACCCCGGTGGCGGTTGAGCCGTTGGCGCCGTGCGGGACTTGTCCCGCTTGTTTGGGTGGCGACTACCACCTCTGCGTCGCTGGGCTCAGCATGGTCTACGGGATCGGCCGCGATGGCGGGATGGCGGAGTCCTGCCTGGTGCGCGAGGCGGCGATCGTTCGGCTCCCGGCCGGCGTCGAGCCACGCAATGCCTCGCTGGTCGAGCCCCTCGCCGTCGCCGTCAACGGAGTGCGCAGAGGAAGGGTCACGTCCCAGCACCGGGTCGGCGTCATCGGTGGCGGTTCGATCGGGCTTTGCGCAGCGGTCGCTGCGGCGGCCACCGGTGCTCGCGTCGATCTGGTCGCCCGCTATGAGCATCAGCGGGCGGCGGGTGAACGGCTCGGCGCTTCGCTCGAGGTGTCGGATGGCTACGACGTCGTCATCGACGCCGTGGGTACCTCATCGTCAGTGGAGCAAGCCATCAACCTGGCGCGGGCCGGTGGGCGCGTGGTCTACCTCGGAGGCAACTGGGAGGGGCTCACCATCGGCCCCGCGACTCCATTCGCGTTGAAGGAGGTCGACCTCGTCCCATCGATCGCGTATGGACGGGTTGGCCCATCGAGAGACATCGACGTCGCAGCGAGCATCCTTGCCGAGCGGCCCAGCATCGCCGAGGTCTCATCACGCACCGCTTCCCCCTCGACGCGGCCGGAGAAGCGTTTGCGGCGGCGCGCGATAGAGCATCTTCGAAGGCGATCAAGGTCGTTGTCGAGCCCTGAGTGCCAACGACCACGCCGCTGCCGAGACGCGCCGAGCCTGACAGCGGTAGACGCTGGCCGGCAATAGGGTCCCTTCGACAAACGCAGTCCCGGCATGCCGACCGACGCCGCCGAAAGCTACCCGGTATCACTCACCGACATCGACGGCGCCAGCACCCGGGAACCGGCGGAGTCCCGTGTACGTCGTGCTCGGGATCGGCGGGCAGTACGTGCTCACCGCTCGTGCTGTGGGTGTGGTCGGGACCGAATCGGCGCGGCTCGCAACCGCGAACAGACGGTTCCCGTGGCCTCCCCGCTCGTGCATGGGGACACGATCAGGCCCGACCAGCGCCGCGCCCGCAAGGTTCCTTGCCAAGGCGCCGTCGGCAAGCTAACTTGTATAGGTGGACGCTCCGCTGATCGCCACGAGCGCCCGCAAGCACGGCATCGGTGACGACGACATGATCCACGCCTTCAACCACCCGATCCTGGTCGATGACCTCGACGACGGCTTCACCATGTTCATCGGGCCCGACCACGCGGGCAACCTGCTCGAAGTCGGCGTCGTCGACAGCGACGACGGTCCGATCGTCGTGCACGCCATGGCCGCCCGAGCGAAGTACCTGAGGTGACCGTCATGCCCCGCACCACCCAAGAGATCCTCGACCACGCCGACGAACTCGCGGCCCGCTTCGAGCAGTACGAACCCACCGATGAGGCTGGGCGCGACGCGTCGGCACTGGCTGTGGTGCGCACGGCGTGCCTTGCTCGTGCCGCGGCGGAACGCCAACTCGTCGACGCGGTCGTCATGGCACGCCAGCAGGGCCATTCGTGGGCAACGATCGGGGCAATGGTTGGCACGTCGGGCGAGGCGGCCCGTCAGCGTTACGGCCAGGCCGTGTCGACTCGGTGACGCCAGTTCCCGGTCGCCATCGACTTCCATCGAAGTCGAGCCCATCGCCCAGGCGCGACGCGCACTCGATCACCCCTCGCTCAAGCGCCGCACATATCACTCATTCCAACCCGACAAGCGACCGCTCGATACCCGGCGAGGTGCAGCGCGGTCATCGCTCGAACACGCCGCTCGTATCGCGCTCACCGTCAGGTGCACGCGATCGAGTCGGCGAGCGCTGCGGGCGGCGCGCGCGTGGCGCTGTTGTCGAGGGGCCGTTTCCGATTCGTCAGCCTGACGAGCAAGGTCAGGGCTTGGACACCCGAGAGAGGTTCGGGAGTTCGCGTTGTAGGCCGCCTCAGCGGTCGTTGAGCCGGGCGGCCAGGCGCTTGGGGGCGATTACTCGGTAGGCGTCCTCGATGATGGCCGCGACCTCACCCCAGTCGAGGTCATAGTCGCCGGTATCGTCGAGGAACACGCCAAGCCAGTCGCTGAACACACCGCGCGCCGAGGTTGCCGGCCGGTAGAAGCGGCCTGGCTCGGCAGCGACCAAGGCCTGTGCGACGCCGGGTCCCGCAGGGCACATCAGACTCACGCGGGCGCGGTCGTCGAAGTCGTCGTCATGGAAGTAGCACAGTGGTCGCTGGTCGCGAACGAAGAAGCATGGGGCGCCGTGGCTCACGCGCTCGTTGACCTCGGGCAGCGCGAGGGCAATCTCGCGTACCCGCTGCAGCTCGATCTCG
>JAYVMH010000120.1:0-8483 GCA_043759015.1 Actinomycetota bacterium | reverse complement strand
ACGAGCTCGGTTGGTGGGTGCGCGACGACGGCACCGGCACGCACAGCAAGGGCATCGCGGCGTCGTTCGACGCGGCCCGGCGCTCGACGATCGGGCTCGACACCGCGTCGCGTTACTCCGCCGCCGCCGCCGTGTCGTTGTCGTCGTCGACGCAGGCTGCCGGCCCCCTCGCGAGCGGAGGTGGTGTCGACGCGGTGCTGCGGGCCGTCACGCCGATTGTCGACTACCGACCGGCGAGTGCCGCCTTCGTCGACGATGCCGCTGCGGTCTACCAGACCGAGCCGCAGTGGCCCCGCGCCTCGTTGCTGCACGGTGTCGTGTTCGGCGTACCCGTCGCCGGTCCTGTCGTCGTAGACCAACGCCCGACGGCCGACGCGGTGGAGCTGTTCCTCGGTCACAGCGACGACGACATCGCGGCGACGATCGCGTCGAACGCGCTCGCCCCGGCGGGCACGGTCGACGAGCGTCGCTCGCTCGAACGATTGGTCTCGGCCTTCACCGGCCAGACGCTGGCGATGCTGGGTACGGTCGACGGGCTCGCCGATGTCGACGAGCACGAGCACGATGCCGCCTTCGCGTCGCGCGACGGCGGGCAGGGGGCCGTGGAGCGGCTCCAGGTCGGGGCCACGGCGGGGCCATTGTCGATCGGTCGTAAAGCCCGCAGCGCGCAGGTGGGCCTGGCGGCCACCCTTGCGTTCACGAACAAGCGGGGCGCCCCGCTCGGCTCGCTGCACGATGGCAGCAGCGACACCCAGCAGACGGTGGTCAACGACTGGCATCGCCCGGACAGCCCCACGCCGGCGACCGAGTCGCGCGAGGTGCGTCGCCCGCTGCCGCGTTTCCATGCGCCGATCAACCCGCTGATCGCAGTGCGCGGTGCGATGCGCAGCCGCAGGTTCGAACACAGCTTGCCGACATCGTCGGACGGCCGGTTGTGGTGCCTGTGGCCGGCTGACGTGCTGGTGTCCTACGACGGCGTGATCGCTGGCGGGTCGCTCGTGCCGAGGTTGCCGTCCGGCGCGGTGCCTGACGAGGTGCTGTCGCTGGTACAGAACGCGGTCGTGGCCAACCCCTACCTCGCTCCGTGGCTGGCCGAGGTCGCAGCCAAGGCGATGCAAGTGCCGATCGCTGGCGTGCGCAACCGGCTCTTCGCGGAGGTCGCGGCGCGCTACGGCGGCGATGCCGTGTACGACGGCAACGCCAAGTTCCTGACCGGGTCCTCGCCCACGATGGCCGCGATCGGCATCGGCCCGATCGGCGTGAACACCTCGCGACGATTGGCCGATGAGACGTTGCGTTTCTCGCTGGCCAACGGCGCCGATCTCGATCCGAAAGCCGTCACCGCGTGGTCGCAGCCCTGGGTTCCGCTATGGCTGGAGTGGGAGGTCGAGCTGAGCCTGTCGGAGCGCTTCGAGGGCTGGACGCTCGACACCGTCGACCTCGTGCCGCCGCCCGATGTGCTGATTCCCCCGACGCGCGTGCTGATCGGGCGGAGCGCGCTGCACAACGGCACGGTCACCACGTTGCGCGAGGCGATCACCGAATGGCTGACGGCCGAAGGCCAGCGCGACCGCGACGGCATCGGCGAGATCGACGAGGCCACGGCCGACCTGCTGAGCGACATCGCCGGCACCATCGACGCCATCGACGTCGCCACGACGTCGATCGACTCGCTCGACGATCAGCTGCTCGGACTGCCGGTGGAGGCGTTCGGCGTGCTGCACGCGCGCGTCGGTGACACTATCGTGCCTCCCGCGCCGATCGGGCCGCCGCAGCTCGTGTCGGCCGGGCGCATCCGTGTCAATCGCGCTCGAGTGGTCGACGGGTTCGGCCGCTTCCTCGATCTCCCGAATCCCACCACCCACGTCCCCGTGCGCGACGAGATCGCCACCGCTGCCGGCGCCCTGACGATGCACCCTCGCCTGACAGTGCCGGCCCGAACGATGTTCCGGCTCGTCGATCCGCTCGATGACACGCGCGAAGCGAGCGTCGACCAGATCGACCCCTCCACGATGGTGAACCCCGTCCTCGGCTTCTTGCTGCCCGACCACATCGACGAGGCGCTCGAGGTCTTCGACACCGCCGGCAACCCGCTCGGTCAGCTCTCGCACGAGCCGATCGGCGGCGGCGTGACGTGGGAGATCGCCCCTGGTCGCATCGGACCGGCCGACGCCGGCCCCGGCTTCGGCCTGGACAAGACGGCCCAGGAACGCCTCGGCTTTCTGGCCTCGGGCGTCGTGCAGGCCGACGCCAAAGAGCGCGGGGGCAAGGCCGCGGTGCCCGACGCCGAGTCGTCGTTGTCTGCGCTGCTGCGGGCCATCGACACCACCCTGTGGACGGTAGACACGTTCGCTGTGTTCGGCACCGAGCACATCGTGGGTCTCGTCGGGCGGCCTATCGCGGTCGTGCGGGCGACCCTGCGCCTCGAGCTCGACGACGACCTCGACGCGCTCGACCTGAGCGACCCGACCCGCAAGGCCGAGCGCGAGGCAGCCTATGGCGCACTGGCCGACCGTTCGTTCCCGGTGCGCATCGGCGAGCTGACGCGAAGCGACGACGGCCTGCTCGCGTTCTTCGTCGACGACGACTACTCGCGGCTACGCGTGGTCGACAAGGCCGTGCTCGATGGCGCACTCGACTCCGGCCGCCAGCGCGGCCACTTCGGTCGCTACGGGGAGACGCCGAAGATCCCCCGGCGCGGTGACGAGCCCGATGGGCGCCCCATCGTCCACCCGTACCTGCTCGCCGACGACGAGCTGGCGATGCACCTTGGCCAGACGGTGCGTCTCACGTTGCTGATGCACCCGTCCAGCAAGGTGCACCTCACCTCGGGCGTCCTGCCCCGCAAGGACATCTCGCTCGTGCGCGACTGGGTGCAACCGGGACTGGCGGTGATGGCGCCCTCTGTGCGGGTCGGGCCGGTGCTCCTCGAGCCGGGTCAGGTGCGCCTCCCGAAGGTGGGCGTGTTCCCGAAGGAGCAACTGTGGACCCGCCGGGATACGCCCTCGACGTGGAAGGACGACCCGATCCTGGCCGCCACGCAGACCGCGCTGCTGCCCGAGCTGCCCTCGCAGATCGAGGAGGGATGGATCAGGGTCGCTCCGGTCCTTCCCGCCCCGACGGGCTCGGCATGAGTCGCTACGAGTGGCCCGCCGAGGTATCGGGCGCAGCCGACGATCCGGCCGGACGCGTCGGCTACTGGCAAGCGCGGCGCGGCAGCATTCATCCCTCCCGCGTGCGTCAGGCGGCCGCACTGCGCATGGAGCACGAGCTCGCGACCGACGCCGGCGTAGCCGTGGCGCTCGCACCGAGATCGCTACGGCGGGCGCGCCGTGGCAACCCCGCAGTGATGTTTGCCCCGGCCGGCACGAACGACCTCTGGTTGCCGCTCGGTCCGACGACGGTGATCAAGAGCCAGTTCACCGACACGCCTCGCATCAGCGGACGAGTGCGCGACCTGGCGGTCAGCGACGATGGGCAGCGGATCTACGCGGCTACCGGCAACGGTGGCGTGTGGTACAGCGGTGACGGCGGGGTCACGTGGATCGCGCTCGGCGCGTACACCGCGGCGTCGTTCGGGACCGATCAGCCCAAGAACCCCGCGAACAGCTTGTCGTGCGGTTCCATCCACGTGCGCTTCGGCGCCACCGAGTTCGGCGACGACGTCGTGGTCGGAACGGGCGAGCTGGCGGAGCGGCACATCTTCGGCTCCACGCTCGGTCACCCCGGTGTGCAGTTCGCCGGCGTCGGCGTGCTCACAGCCCTGGCGCCCGTGCCCGATGTGCT
This sequence comes from Actinomycetota bacterium, assembly GCA_043759015.1. GTDB lineage: Bacteria > Actinomycetota > Acidimicrobiia > Acidimicrobiales > Ilumatobacteraceae > UBA668. Next base: position 4,697 of record JAYVMH010000120.1, on the reverse strand, counting down.
GGCCAACGCCTCGTTCAACCCGTGGTCGCTCGAAGGCACGAACCTGGCGGGATCAGGCATCTACCGCGTCGTGCGCGATCCCGCAGATCCCACGTCGCTCGTCGCCGCGTCGAGCAGCGGCATCTACTCGCGTGTCACCGCGGCCGCGGCCACATGGACGAAGTACAACAAGCAGTCCCTCGACGACCCGAAGGTCATGATCACCGATGCGGCGTGGGCGCCCGCCAAGGGGCCGATCCCCAAACGGCTCTGGGTCGCGGTGCAGGACGACCGTCCTGGTGCGCCCGCCGCCGGCCTGTGGTTCTCGACGACCGGCCCCGCCGGTCCGTTCACGCGGGTCGTGCTCCCGGGCGTCACCGCGCGCTGTCGGCTCGGCATCGCGGTGCCTGACGTCAACCCGGGCGTCGTGTATGTGCTCGGCGACGGGCCGCTGTTGTGGCGTGTCGACGAAGGCGTATCGCCCAGCCCGCCGCCGGCATCGCCGATTGCGTCCGGCCTGCCGCCCGACACCGCCACCGCGACGCGGTTCTTTGCGGCGTCGTACTGGAGCCTGGCGATCTCCACGTTTCCCGGCGTCGACGACCAGATCATGATCGGTGGCGGTGGCACCGGTACCGACGCCAACATCTACCACGGCAAGCTCACCGGAGCGGCCGGTGCCTACGCCCTCACCGATCCGACCGTGCCGGCATCGCCACTGCGCCTCATCGGTCAGGGCGTGCACTCCGACGTGCACCGCATCGCGTTCTCGAGTGGCCCGGTGCCGGCCGTGTGCTGGGTCGGCTGCGACGGTGGCGTCTTCCGCTCCGATGCGGCCGGTGGTCCCGCCACCTTCTACGCGGCGAACACGGGCCTCGGCGTGATCGAGCCGGGTTACGTGGCATCGCACGCCACCAACGACGCCTACGTCGTCACGGGCACTCAGGACAACGGGACGTTGGGGCGCGCCGGCGACACGTTGTGGATCCCGCGCAACTTCGGCGACGGCGGCGGGGTGATGTTCCACCCGTCGCAGAGGGAGCGCTACATCCACCAGTTCACCAACGACGATTGGCGCCGTGACGACGACACCGCCATCAGCCCGCTGGTCAACAAGCCCGCCGCGCCGGCCGTCGACGCCGAGCAGTCGGCGTCGTCGTTCTACAGCGAGCCCGCGTTCGTGAACCGCCCAGCGTCGGGCGCGACGGCGGCCATCGACCGCCTCGCGGTGGGCACGAACCGCGTGTGGTACTCCGCCGACTTCGGCGCCACGTGGGCGACATTGCCGTCGAACACCAACCCGCGCGCGACCGCGGCGGTGAACTACGCCCTCGACGTGCAGTTCCCGGCCAGCGACGCCACCATCCTCGGCTGCCGGTGGATCACACCCGATCGTCTGCTGGCGATATCGCTGCGGGGAATCTGTCTCTACGTTGCGCCGGAGGACGCCGGCAACGCAACCGGGAAGTGGGCGGCGACGGTGATCGCATCGAAGCACAAGCCGAAGTGCTCGGCGGTGATGAAGGCAAACGACATCTCCTCGCCGTCCGACTTCCTGCCGCCGTTCGGCGCGTGGAACGACGTGGCCACTCACACCGCGCCGGCCGGTGGCGCGGCGGTGACCGATCCCGGCACGTTCTACGTTGCCGTGGCCGGCGACGAGACCGCCGAGGAGATGGACTCGGTGTGGTGGCACGACGGCGCGGCCAAGCAGTGGTACGCCACCGGGCTGCACGTCAAGGGCAACACCGATCCCCTTCGCACCGAGGCCCCCGCCTATGCGGTCATCGTCGACCCGGATCATGCCGACCTGGTGTACGTGGGCACCGCGGTCGGGGTCTGGCGTGGCGAGCTGACGGTGAACGGCACGACGCCGAGCTGGGTGTGGAAGCCGTTCGCCAACGGGTTGCCCGAGGCTGCGGTGCAGGACCTGTCGGTGTTCAAGCACACGAACGCCAACGGCGTCGTGGTGAAGCTTCTGCGCGCGGCCGTACAGGCGCGCGGGGTGTGGGAAGTGGACATCACCTCGACGACGTCGACGGTGAGCACGGTTCACGTGGCCACCACCTACCTCCGCGCTACCGGTAGCGACAGCCGCCGACGCGCACCGACCGACTTCACCGATCCGACCAAGGCCGCGGGCACCGTCGCGCTGAGCTGGCACGCCAGCCCCGACATCGTCATCCGCCCGGCGTCGGGCGCTATCTACAACCCGCCGGGCTTTCGCACCGGACCGCCCCGCCTGCCGCCGATCACCGCCTCGCCCGGTCCTGCACCCGATCTCGACGTATGGGCGATCCAGACCGCGCTGAAGGGCGCGGCCGCGGTGTCGAACCCGTTGCTGCGCGCCGACGGCCAATGGAGCCCGGCGTTCCAGCGCCAGGTGCACGCAACCCGTGTCGCACGCGGCCTAGCCGACCCGGTGGCGGCGACGATCGACCTCGCACTCTGGAACGCCGTCAAGGCCCACGCGTTCGACGATCCGTGGCCCGGCGAGCCGACCGAGGCCGATCTCGCCGAGGTGGTAGTGGCTCGCGCCTCGGCGAACCCGGCCGGTCTAGTCGACCCGCAGACGTTTCCGTCGATGGCCATCGGGAAGGTGAAGACACGAGTGCACGTGATGGTGCACCGTCGCGACCTCGCGGCGGCCGATCCCACAAACGTGTTCGTCGGGCTGTTCTTGCACGCCTTGCCGAAGAAGCCGGCCGACTGGCCGACGATGGCCGTGTCGGCCGGCGTGCGTACCGCGATGGAGCGGCTATTGCAGGGCCACGGCACCCCGCCGAACGGTTGGACGTTGCCAGACGGGTGGACGCTCGCGTCCAATGCACAGAAGGCGCGGTCGCCGTCGAAGCCCATCGACGCCTTTCACCCCCGACCGGTGACGTTCGACGTAAACCTCACCTCGCTCGACAAGAAGCAGGCGTGGATCATGCTGGCGGTTGTGCACCACGACGGGATCGACCCGGTGGTGCTGTCGGGCACCAACCTGTTCGACCTCGTAAGCATCAACCACCAGGTCGCGGCACGCAGCTTCGAGCTACGAACGAAGGTGTGACCAGGCGTGCAGCTCGGCATCGGCACACATGCCGGTGAGCAGGCCCGGGAAGACGAACCGGTGGAAGGGTGCACGCCACCGCGAGCCATCAGCCGAGCGGACGGTGGGAGCGAGGCGACGTCGCCTTCCACCCGACCCCGGCACCCTCGGCTGGCTCGGATGGGTATACGTCCGCTCTGGCGGCGGGGAAGGCGAGCCCGTAGCAGCGTGGCGTCGCTTCGGGAGGCTTGAGTGAGCGGACTTACCGTCGGACGAGGTGAGGCCCCATGCCAGTAGCTCTCAGCAACGGTCTGTTGGCATCTTCGGCCTGTCCGGTACCAAAGGCGATCGCGTTCATCGGGGCCGGCGTCGGCATCGCCATCGCCTCTTGGTTCTGATCGTGGTGTTCGCTTTGAACTCGCCACTCGGCCGTCACCACGTTCTCTTCCCCGGCGGCTGGGCGGCATGCGCGCTCCTCGCTGTCGTCACGGTGGTCGGCAGCCTGGCTGGAGATCGCACACTTTGCGAGCTGGGGATCACCGGGGTGGGCACTGTTGCATTGGCGACGCGCGCGTCGAGTTCTGGGGCTGCCGCGGAGTCGCGCCGCTGCGTCACCTGCGAGCCCGACTGATAGAGCCATCGCTCGCCGGGCTGGCACAGCAACGGCAGCTCCCCGAGGCGCGCCATCCACGTGTCGGGATCCGGCGTGTTCGCCGGTTGCGGAGGCCCGAAGCTTGCCAGCTGGCGCTCCTCGGCAGCGGTGACGATGGGCCACGGCTCGGCCGCCATGAACATGGCGCCTTGCCTCCCGAATCCCCGCGTGAACGTGAGCAGATCGCGCACCGTGATCGACCGTTCAGCGGCGACCGTCTCGTCGAGCGGGCCGTCGGGACGGCGCAGCACCCGACGGTTGGCGAACTCCGGAAGGAGCGCGTCCACCGCGTCGTCCAGGTGCAGCATCCTGTCATCGATCAGGGACAACACGACCGCCGCCGTCAGTCGCTTCGTGTTCGACGAGATCCGGAACAGGGTGTCACGAGCCATGGGGTGCCCGCCGACTGACATGACTCCCGCCGTGGCGACGTGCACCACGTCGCCACAAGCGACCGCGGCGACGACCCCGGGCGCATCACCGTTCTCGACGGCAGCGGCAACGATCTCGTCGATCCGACGAAACAGCCGATCGTCGAACCTGTCGCTGGTGCCCACCGCTCGAGCCTACTGAACAGCGCCCGACCGCGCGGCGGTGTCGACGCCGGGCTCGGTAATGCGGAGCGGCGCTGTCACGCTCGCTATCAGCCGTACCATCTACTGCGCGAAGTGCTCGCGCTGCGGTCAGGACACGACGATGCGATGGTCGCCTCGTTGGGTTGCGATGACTCCGCGAAGGTGTGCTCGTCGTGGCTACGAACGATGCGCGGTCGGCGTGAGAGGTCGCGTGCGGGCCGACGATGCGGTCGATCGGGTCTGCGCGTTGCGACTACCTGCGGGCGTCGGTCATCAGGTTCCGCGAACTAACGGGTGCGGCTGGCGGGGGTCGCGGTCCACCCGGCGACGCACACGTAGGCAGCGGTGATGATCAGCACGAGGGCACCGTCGGCGACGACGAACGTGGTGGCATCCTTGGAGCCGGCGAGGAACGTAGCTCCGCAGATCGGGAGCGCGATTTTAGTCGCGATCG
>JAYVMH010000119.1:0-8492 GCA_043759015.1 Actinomycetota bacterium | reverse complement strand
GCATCCTCGAGGTGATCGAGAAGAGCATGCGCGACCGGGGTTACCCGCCCAGCGTGCGCGAGATCGGCGAGTCGGTGGGGCTCACCTCACCGTCCACCGTACACAGCCACCTGGCGTCGCTGCAGCGGATGGGCTTCCTGCACCGCGACCCCACCAAGCCCCGAGCGATCGAGGTGAAGTGGGACCCTTCGTCGGACGCGGCCATCGAGCGCCGGCCCGTGCGCCACGTGCCGCTCGTCGGCGACGTCGCGGCCGGCACCGATGTGCTCGCCCAGGAGAACGTGGAAGAGCTGTTCCCGCTGCCGGAGGACTTCACCGGCACCGGAGGCGACCTGTTCATGCTGCGGGTTCGGGGCGACTCGATGATCGACGTGGGCATCATGGATGGCGACTTCGTCGTCGCCCGCAGCCAGTCCACGGCGGAGAACGGCGAGATCGTCATCGCCGGCATCCCCGGCGAAGAAGCGACCGTCAAGACCTACCACCGCAAGGGTCACGCGGTCACCCTGCAGCCGGCCAATGCGCGGCTGCAACCGATGGTGTTCACCTCCAATGAGGTGCAGATCTTCGGTCGCGTCGTCACAGTGATGCGCCGCCTGTAGGCGCGCCCACTGCGGGTCAGCCGGGTGCGCCCCAACCGCCGGAGCTCGGCGGCACGTTCGATGGCATGTTGGGCGGTGGGGGGGGTTGGAAACCGTGCGGTGACGGCGGCGGTGGAGGTGGCGGCATGCTGGTCGGTGAGATCGGCACGCTCGAGATCACCGGCGCGTTCGGCGGCACCGAGAACGATGGCGACGACGCGACCGCCGTCGGCGACCACTCCACCTCGGCGTCGGGCGTGGCCCGCCGGCGCAGGCCGAGCAGCAGCAGCGTCATCCCCACCAACAGCCCGGCAGCGGCACATCCGGCACCGATCAGCCGCATCCGACGGCTGTCCACCGCTGGGTCGCCACCGATCGCGATCGCGAAGTTGTCGTCCTTGCTCTCCACGGTCAGCCGATAGACGCCCGGCGCCTGGATGTCGACCTGCTCGACCGACGCACCGCGGAAGTCGGGCGTCGTGTAGCTGTACTTCGAGCTCGGCGCCATCGGCACGCTCGCGTCCTGGCCGTCCACCAGCGAGAGGCGCACCGTCGGCGCGGCCGCGTCGCCGCGGTCGTACGAGTTGCCGTTGCCGGCGCAGTCGCCCCCGACGTCGAGCGAGGCGCCCTTGGTCTCGACGTAGATCGTGAACACCGCCTTCTTCTCGAACTGCAAGGTCGTGGTGCAGCCGACAGGAGCGCGGGCGAACTTCTTCAGCGTCTCGTTCTTCGCGGTGGCGCTCAGGGCGAAGAGCACTCCCCCGGCGACGAGCCCGCCGATCAACAGGATCACCCCGAACCCGATCTGCCCCCGATGGCGGCGGATCGGCTCGGGCGGCGGGGGCTCGGGCGGCGGGGGAACGCTGAAGGTCGGCATCGGTCCAGGGGGTTGCCCGCCTGCAGGCGGGAGCGGTTGGTAGGACATCAGTGCACCCCCAGTCGTGCGGCGACGAGCTCGATCCGTTCGTCAGGTTGTACCACGGCGGCACGCACGTTCTGCGCGCCGCCTGCACCGTAGAAGTCGCCGGGGGCCACCAGGGCGCCGCCGCCCTTGGCCAAACGCTCGGCGAACGACCACCCGTCCTCGGCGTCGAACCAGAGGTAGAAGCTGCCTGCCGGCATCGGCACCTCGAGGCCCGACCACGTGCTGAGCACCGCTGCGAGCCGTTCGAGGCGGCGACGGTATCGATCGCGCTGCACGGTCACGTGCCCATCGTCGGCGAGTGCAACCGCACCCGCGGCCTGTGCCGGGCCGGGAACGAGCATGCCCACGTGCTTGCGCACTTCCTTGAGGTAGCCGACGAGATCGGCGTCGCCGACGTAGAAGCCCACCCGCAGCCCGGCGAGGTTCGAGCGCTTCGACAACGAGTGCACCGCGACCACACCGTGCATCCCCGATTCGAGGATGGTGCGCGGCGGGCCGTCCCACGTGAACTCGACGTAGCACTCGTCACTGAACACCGGTACACCGTGGACGCGACCCCATGCCGCTGCCGCCTGCAGATCGCTGAGCGCCCCCGTCGGGTTGGCGGGACTGTTGACCCACAGCATCAGCGCCCTGGCCGCATCGGCCGGGTCGATGGCCGCCAGGTCGGTCGACCCGTCGGCGGCAGCGGGCACTGCCACGGGACGGCATCCGGCGAGGACGGCCCCCATCTCGTACGTCGGATAGGCGACGGCCGGGTACAGCACGGTGTCGCGCGATGGCGTTCGCAGCTTGAGGTAGTGCGGCGTGGTGGCGACGAACTCCTTGGTGCCCACGCACGCCGCGATTTGACCGAGCGACGCCTCGACACCGAAGCGGCGGACCAACCAATCGCGAATGGCTCCGCGCAGCGCCTCGGTGCCGATCGACGGCGGGTATCCGCGCTCTGCGTTGCTGGTCGACAACGCTTCGACCACGGAGGCGAGCGGCGGATCGCAAGGGGTGCCGATCGAGAAGTCCACGAGCCCACCTGGATGTGCCGAACCCAACGGGACGAACGCATCGAGTCGGTCGTACGGGTACGGCGGGGGGATGAAGCCGGCGGGATCGTTCATGCGGTCACCATCCTGCCCGATGCGAACGCCTCACGAAGACTGCGACACGAACTCCGACAGCCGACCCACGGATGCATCCGAGAGACGGGCTCGCACGCGGATGCCGGTGTCCTCGTGGAATGTCGACACCACTTCACCTTCGCGATGGATGGCGGCGATCACGTCGCCACGCTCGTACGGCACGACGAGCTCGACCACCGTGGCGATCGATCGGAGGCGATCGCCCAGCACGCGCAGGAACCGGTCGGTGCCCTCGCCGGTTCGCGCGCTGAGTGCCACCGAGCCCTGGTGACGTTGCACGAGATCGGCGGCCACGCCCGGTTCCACGTCGGCCTTGTTGAACACCAGCAGCTCGGGCACCTGCAGGGCGCCGATCTCGTCGAGCACCTGACGAACGGCGGCGATCTGCCCCTCCGGGTCGGGGGCCGCACAGTCGACGACGTGGATGAGGAAATCGGCCATGCTCGCCACTTCCAACGTGCTCTTGAACGACTCCACCAGGCCGTGCGGCAGGCGACGGACGAACCCGACGGTGTCGGTGAGCAGCACCGGCTCGCCACCGGGCAGCGAGAGCCGGCGAGTGGTGGGGTCGAGGGTGGCGAACAGCCGGTCCTCCACCAGCACGCCTGCCTGGGTGAGCCGGTTGAGGAGGGAGGACTTCCCTGCGTTCGTGTACCCGACGATGGTGACCGCGGCGAGGCCGCTGCGACTACGCCCCTTGCGTTGCAGTGACCGGTTGAGCTGCAGATCCTTCAGGTCGGACTCCAGCTTGGTGATCCGGCGCATGATGCGCCGACGGTCGACCTCGAGCTTGGTCTCGCCGCCACCGAACCGACCACCGATGCCGCCGCGTTGCTGCGACATTCGTGCCGTCGCGCCGCGCCGCAGCCGTGGCAAGCGGTAGCGGAGCAGCGCCAGCTCGACCTGCGCTTTGCCCTCCAACGTGTGCGCGTTCTGCGCGAAGATGTCGAGGATCACGGCCGTGCGGTCGAGCGCGGTGCGACCGAGCATCTTCTCCAGGTTGTACTGCTGGCCGGGGCTCAGCTCGTTGTCGAACACGACGGTGTCGGCGTCGACCACCAGGCAGATGTCGCGGAGCTCCTGGGCCTTGCCCTTGCCGATGAACCAGGTGTGGTCCGGCGAATCGCGTCGCTGCACCATCCGGCCGACGACATCCGCGCCCGCTGTGTCGACCAGCAGCTCGAGCTCGTCGAGCCCGGCCTCGGTGTCGTCGTCGGTGTGGCCGGGCAGCGTGACTCCCACGATGACGATCTGCTCGCGCTTGCTGCGCTCGATGAGCGTCGCGCCGAGTGCCTCGTTGTAGGGAGAGTTCATTCCTGGCCTTCCTGCACCGGGCGTCAGACCTCGACCGTGACGGTGGCGATGAAGTGCGCCGGCCCGACGAGGGTGACCCGGCCGTGCGACGGCTGGTGCATGCGTACCTTTGCATCCCCGCCGTCCATGTGCACGAGGATTTCCTCGGTCGCCGCGGGCACCAACCCCCACTGACGCGCCGCCCACGCGCTAGCGCAGGCACCGGTGCCGCACGCCTCGGTGATCCCCGCGCCCCGTTCGTGGACTCGCATCGTGATCGCGTCCGGTTCCGGACCGGACTCGATGACCTCCAGGTTCACGTACGGCACCAGTTGACCAAGGCCCAGCAGGTCCACCGCAGACACATCGTCGACACCGACGACCGCGTGCGGGTTGCCGACACTGAGGTGCGCGACCGGACGCATCGGATCCACGCCGAGGCGATGCCAGTCGGCAGGCTCGGCGATGCCTTCGACGTCGCCCATGTCGACCGCCGCCTGAATGGTGAACGGGTGGCCGGTCGGCATGATCGTGACCGAGCGTTCGCCGGCGTCGGTGAGGATCCGTTGTGCGGCATCGTCGCCACGACGCATGGCGAGTGCCTGTGCAAAGCAACGGATGCCGTTGCCGCTCATCTCGGCACGGGATCCGTCGGCGTTGTACAGCCACATCCGCGCAGCGAACCCCTCCGCGGATTCGGCGACCAGCAACCCATCCGCGCCCACGCCGCGCCGGCGATCGCACACGCGACGGGCCAGCGCGGGCAGGTCGTCGACGCCCGGGTGGAACACGACCAGGAAGTCGTTGCCGAGGCCATGATGCTTGGTGAGGGTGAGCAGGGTCATGTCAGCAGGGTCATGTCAGCAGGGTCATGTCAGCAGGGTCATGTCAGCGCCAGTACCGGCAGCACCTCGGCCACCGGGTCGTGTTCGATGTGCACCCAGCGTATGCGGGGGTCGCGGCGGAACCATCGCTCCTGACGGACGGCGAACTGGCGGGTGCGCACGATGACCGTGGCGACGGCTTCATCGAGCGAGCATTCGCCTTCGAGATGGGCGACGATCTCCTTGTAGCCGAGGGCCTGGCGAGCGGTGCGTGAGACACCGCGCTGATCGGCGAGGAGGCGCTCCACCTCGCCCACCAGCCCGGCGGCGATCATCCGGTGCACGCGGTCGGTGATCCGCTCCGCGAGCACAGCCCGCTGCCAGCGAAGGCCCACCTGAGTGAAGTCGACCGCTGGATAGGTCCCGAGGCCCGGCCCGAACGAGCTGAACGGGCGGCCACTCCCGATCGTCACCTCCAGCGCGCGCACGATCCGGCGCACGTTGGTCGGTTCCATCCGATCGGCCGCCGCGGGGTCGAGCGATGCGAGCGTCGTGTGCAGCGACCGTGGCCCCCCTGTCGCCGCCCGTTCCTCGAGCTCGCCGCGAACGGCCGGCCACCGCCCGGGGATTTCCATCGGGTCGGTGATGGCCCGCAGGTACAAGCCCGTGCCGGCGACGAGCACCGGGCGCGAATGCCGGCCCTCGATCTGCTGAAGAGCCTGCATTGCCGACGCCGCAAACTGCGACACGGTGAACTCCTCGGACGGGCCGACAAGATCGATGCCGTGGTGCCGCACCGCCGCCTGATCGTGCGCCGACGGCTTGGCCGTACCGATGTCCATCCCCCGGTAGACCTGCATCGCGTCGACGGCGACGATCTCGACCGTGCCGGCAGTGGCGGCCGAAGTGGCATGGGCCATCGCCACATCGCTCTTGCCGGATGCCGTCGGCCCGAGGATGACGAGCGGTCGGCTCACCCGGCGAGCACTGGGATCCGACGCCGGTGCAACGGCTCGGCCGTCAGCTCGACGAAACGGCCCATCAGGTGGTGTGGTGCGGCCGAGGTGACCTCGACGAGCGCGTACGAACCGACCCGCGGCGGCTGATCGGTTGGGAAGTGAACCAGCTTGTTCTGCCGGGTGCGACCGGAGATCACCGAAGGATCCTTCTTGCTCGGGCCCTCGACGATCACCTCCTCGACCCGGCCGACGCGAGCCAGGTGCTTGGCGAGCGCACTACGCTCGACCACTACGCGCAGCCGCTGGAACCGCTCGGCAGCGACCACCGGATCGACGAACAGCTCGACCATCTGGGCGGCTTCCGTGCCGGGCCGCGGCGAGAAGATGAACGTGTACGCGTAGTCGTACTCGGCTGTGGCCGCGACCTCGAGCGTGCGCTCGAAGTCGTCGTCGGTCTCGCCTGGAAAGCCGACGATGATGTCGGTGCTGACCGCAAGATCCGCCACCGCCGCATGTGCCTGGCCGAGCCGGTCGAGGTAGCGCTGCGCCGTGTAGCCACGGTGCATGAGCGCGAGCACCCGGTCGCTGCCCGACTGCAGCGGGTAGTGCAGGTGTTCGCACACCGCCGGGGTCGTCGCCATGGCAGCGAAGGTCTCCGGCCGCATGTCCTTGGGATGCGGACTCGTGAACCGAACCCGGCGGACGCCCGGCACATCGCCCACTGCGGCCAGCAGCTCGCCGAACAACGGCCGCAGGCGCGCATCGTTGTCGCCCGATTGGCGGGCGCTGAGCTGCAGATCGCGTCCGTAGCTGTTCACGTTCTGGCCCAGCAGGGTCACCTCGGTGACGCCCTGTGCCACCAGCGTTCGCACCTCATCGACGATGTCGTCGAACGGCCTGCTGATCTCGGCGCCACGCACGGCCGGCACGATGCAGAACGCGCAGTGGTTGTCGCAGCCGATCTGGATGGTGACCCACGCGTTGTACGACGCGTCGCGCACCGCAGGCAGCGCGCTCGGGAACAGCGCGTGATCGTCGAGCACCGCTTCGTCGAAGATCTCGGTGATCTGCCCGTACCGACGTGCGTGCTGCACCAGTTCGGCGGCGCGATGCACGTTGTGAGTACCCAGCACGACGTCGACCCACGGCGCCTTCTTGGCAACCAGATCGCGGTCCTTCTGTGCAAGGCAGCCGGCGACCACGATCTGTCGCCCGTCGTCGGCGCCCTTCCACTGCTTCAGCCACCCGAGGCTGCCGTACAACTTGTTGTCGGCGTTCTCGCGAATGCAACACGTGTTGAGCACGACGACATCGGCATCGCACTCCCGCTCCACCGGCACCATGCCGTCGGCCTCGAGCACACCTGCGAGTCGCTCGGAGTCGTGTTCGTTCATCTGACACCCGAAGGTGTGCACGATGTAGCCGCGAGCCATGACCGACAACGCTACCGGCGCCCTCCCGCCCGGACCGTGCGAGTTTCCGAGCGGGAGTGCTGCGGACCCGTGTCAGTCGATGTCGATCGGCTCGTCGTCGGCGGGCGTGAACGCCACGGCATCGTCGGCGCCGATGCCGGCCTGCACGCGAACCTTCTCCGAGATCTCCACCATGATCTCCGGGTTCTCGGCGAGGAAGTTCTTCGCGTTCTCCCTGCCCTGGCCGAGTTGCTCACCTTCGTAGGTGAACCAGGCCCCGGACTTCTTCACGATGCTCATCTCGACCGCCATGTCCAGCAGCGAGCCCTCGCGGCTGATGCCCTTGCCGTACATGATGTCGAACTCGGCCTGGCGGAACGGAGGCGCCACCTTGTTCTTGACGACCTTCACCCGAGTGCGGGAACCGACGACCTCGGCACCGTCCTTGATGCTCTCGATGCGGCGGATGTCGAGCCGGACCGATGCGTAGAACTTCAGCGCCCGACCACCCGGCGTGGTCTCCGGCGAGCCGAACATCACGCCGATCTTCTCGCGCAACTGGTTGATGAAGATCATGATCGTGTTGGTCCGGTTCAGGTTGGCGGTGAGCTTGCGCAGCGCCTGGCTCATGAGGCGAGCCTGCAACCCGACGTGCGAGTCGCCCATCTCGCCTTCGATCTCGGCGCGAGGCGTGAGGGCCGCCACCGAGTCGATGACCACGACATCCAGCGCACCGGAGCGCACGAGCATGTCGGCGATCTCGAGCGCCTGCTCGCCCGTGTCGGGCTGGCTGATGAGGAGCTGGTCGACATCGACCCCGATCGCCCGGGCATACACCGGATCCATCGCGTGCTCGGCATCGATGTAGGCGCAGATGCCGCCGTTGCGCTGCGCCTCGGCCACGACGTGCATCGCCAGGGTCGACTTACCGGAGGACTCCGGCCCGAAGATCTCCACGACGCGACCACGCGGCAGGCCGCCGACGCCGAGCGCGACGTCGAGCGCCAGCGCACCGGTCTGGATGGCCTCGATGCCCAACGAACTCTTCTCGCCCATCCGCATGATGGATCCCTTGCCGAACTGCTTGTCGATCGCCGCCAATGCGATGTCGAGTGCCTTCTCGCGGTCGTTGCTCACTGTGTGCTCCGTTTCCTGCCTGTGTGATGGTTGGAGGCCGAGTCGGCCCCGATGCGCTCAACGTAGAGAAGGGGTGTGACAGGGTTCCGATGCCGGGCCTGATTCCCCCGAACCCTGCTGTGCGGTTCGAACGACATCAGTGTAACTACGAACAACCGTTCGATCAAGCATCCTGCCGATGAACCCGCCCCCTCCCCTCAACGACCCTCCCTCAACGACCCTCCC
>JAYVMH010000118.1:0-8547 GCA_043759015.1 Actinomycetota bacterium | reverse complement strand
CCAGTCGAGATGGACCACATCTGTTGCCTGCGCCCTGCTGAAGCAGTGATCGAACGCGGTCATACGCTCGATGGTGGTGGGACTCACATTGTCAGCTTGGCAGAAGCACGACGATCGAGTCGGGAACGCATCGCGCTGTGCCCCGAAATGTGAGAGGCGATCGATGCTGCCGGCCCGCTCGTCACCGGCGGAGAGGTCCGGCATCACGGCTCTGCGGACCACACATAACACGCTGCACAGAATGACAAAGGGGCCTACCGATAGCGGGCACTCAGAACGGGGCATCTGCGCCTGCACGCTGTTCGGGCCCACACGGCAAGGCCCCGTGCGTTCCTCGCTGTCGACGCTCCGCCCCGGTTGAAGCGGCGTGGCTGGGCGGTATCAGGACCCCGACAACCAGGATCGATCAACCAAGGCGAGCACGCGAGGGTGCTCGCCGCGGTTCATGCGATCGCGCAGCAGTCCCAGTGAGTTCTCGTTGCCACTCCGTTGCCACGATTCAGTGGCAACGGGCGGTGACGGACGGTTCATGCCGGTCACTCCCGGACAGTCGCCCAGAATGAGACGCAAGCACGTTGCCCCAGCTCAGCTGGCGTGTCGATGCCCGCAAGCTGCTAGTTTACGTTGCGTGAACGACCCTCCCAGTAGGGCGCACGCAGGTCCTTCTTCAGGATCTTGCCGGTCGGGTTGCGGGGCAGTTTGGTCATCCAGTCGACGCTGGTCGGGCACTTGAACTTGGCCAGGCGCTCGCGGGCGTAGTCGATGATCTCCTGCTCGGTCACCTCGACGCCCGGCTTGCGCACCACCATCGCCTTCGCGGTCTCGCCCCAACGATCGTGGGGCACGCCGATGACGGCCACGTCGGCGATCGCCGGGTGGCCCATCAGTACGTTCTCCACCTCCGCCGGGTACACGTTCTCGCCGCCGCTGACGATCATGTCCTTCACCCGATCGTGGATGTAGATGTAGCCGTCCGCATCGAGGTAGCCGGCGTCGCCGCTGCGGAACCAGCCGTCGGCGTCGATGGACTTTGCGGTCTCCTCCGGCATCTTCCAGTAGCCCTTCATCACCTGCTGGCCGCGGATCCAGATCTCGCCGACCTCACCCTGGTCGCAGTCGCGCTCGGTGTCCGGGTCCACGATCCGTACCTCCACGCCCGGGCCGGGGAGGCCGCAGCTGCGCAGCCGATGACGATGGGGACCCGACAGATCGTGGTCCTCCGGGGAGAGGTGGACCACCGCCCCTGTTGTCTCGGTCAGGCCGTACGCCTGCCAGAACTTGCAGCCGAAGATCGCGACGCTTTTCGCCAGCACCTCCTCACTGATCGGCGATGCGCCGTAGAGGATGACCTTGAGGCTGGAGAAGTCCGCATCGTCGACGCCCGGCACCATCAACATGAACTGCAGCACTGCCGGCACGAGGAAGCCGTGGGTGACTCCGAGCTCGCCGATCATGCGCACCACCGTCGCCGGGTCCAGGTCGCGCACGATCACGCTCGTCGCGCCGTGATACTGGCCGGCCACCGCCCATCCACCTCCGCCGATGTGGAACAGCGGCATCGCGACCATGTTCACCGAATCCGACGACAGCTCCCACATCTCCTTCGCGAACGGCAGCAGCCCGAAGAAGTTCGAGTTGGTCAGCATCACACCCTTGGGCCGACCTGTGGTACCGCTGGAGTAGAGGTGGAACGCGACGTCATCGGTGGTCTGGGTCGTGCCCGGGTCGACCGCGGGACGTGCCGCGAGTTCGAGTGCGTAGTCCGCGTAGCGGCCGTCGCCGTCGATGACGAGGATCTTGGTGACCGACGTGAGGTTGGGGGCGATCGCATCGAGGATCGGGACGAAGTCCACCCCGACGACGAACACCTTCGCCTCCGAGTCGTTGACCACGTACTCGACCTCGGGCGCGGCGAGTCGCCAGTTGATGTCCACGCACACCGCGTTCAAGAGCGACGCGCCGTAGAACACCTCGAAGTGCTCGATGCCGTTCTTGTCCAGGAACGCGACACGATCCTGCTCACCGACGCCGTTCGCCGACAACAGACCGGCCATGCGACACGCCCGCTCGTACAGCCGGCCCCACGAGCAGCGGCGATCGCCCTGGATCAGGGCCGTGTGGTCGGCACGGTCCCGGCCGTGGACCCGGATGATGTCGACGACGCTCTCGATGTTCCCCATATGGGCGCAGAGTATCGACTCCGACCGGGCCTATCTCGCGCTGAACCCGAGCTGAAAGCTGCGCACGGCGCGGGCGAAGATGTTCGGCTCCACATCGGGCTCGCCGCCCGCTCGCAGATCGGTGATGCGCTGCGACAGTTGACCGAACACCGCAGCGAGCGTGGTGCGCGCGACGTGCGTGCCCACACAGAGGTGCGTGCCGTAGCCGAACGAGATCTGCGGGTTCGGGCTGCGACGGATGTCGAACGTGAACGGGTCGTCGAAGACGGCCTCGTCGCGGTTCGCGGACGGGTACAGCATGATGATGCGATCGCCGCGCCCGACCGGCTGGCCGCCGATGCGGTCGTCGGCCGCGGCGCGTCGGAACATGTTGTTCAACGGGGTCACCCACCGCAGCACCTCCTCCACCGCGTCCGGCACCAGCGACGGGTCGGCGGCCATCGCCTCCCACTGCTCGGGGTGATCCACGAACGCCCGTAGGCCGTGACTGATCGCGGTGCGAGTGGTCTCCCCGCCACCACTGATGAACAGGCCCACCTCGTGCACGATCGCCCGCGGAGGCAGCGGTTGACCGTCCACCTGCGCATGCACCCACGTGCTGATGAGATCGTACGCAGGGCACTTGGCGCGCTCCTGGGCGATCGGGATCAACGCCTGCACGAACTCGTTGTTGGCGTCGATGAAGTCCATGAACGTGTGGCCATCGCGCTCGCGCATGTCGATGCGCATCAGGCGCTCGCTCCAGCTCTTCACCTCCCGCCACATGGACTCGGGGTAGCCGATCAACCGACAGGTGAGACGTGCGGGCAGCTGACCCGACAGCGAGTCGACGACCTCCATCCGCCCGCTGGCAACGACCTGGTCGAGCAGCTCGGTGACCAACGCCGCGATCTCCGGCTTGCGCGCGGCGATCGCGGCACCGGTGAGGTCGCCCTGCACGAGCATCCGCTGCTGACGGTGCCGCGGGTCGTCCTGGGCGATCATGTTGATCTCGTCGGGCGCCCAGATCGCCCGGTAGCCCATGCCGCTCACGAACACGCTGCTGCGGCGCTCGACCTCCTTCAGGTCGCCGTGACGGGTGATGCCCCACAGGCCGTTGCGGTGATCGCGGTAGACGGGCTCGTTGGCCCGCATCCAGGTGAACGCCGCGTGCATCCGTTCCGCGTCCTGGTACAGGTACGGGTCGAGGAGGTCGAAGGTCGGCCGATCGGTGGTCGCGCCCATCCCGCCATCGAACCACAGTGCGAACGACAGTGCCGTGCCATGTGCCGTGCCATGTGCCGTGTCAGGGGCGCGTGTCAGGGGCGCTTGTCGCCCCAACGGTTCCAGTGGGTGACACCCGCGGCCGGCTTGCGTGGCGCGACCCCGAAGTTGCCCACCGGATGACCCACCGGCACGAGCGCGGCGATCTCGAACCGCGGGCTGCCGTCGGACCGCGTCGGCACACCGAGGATCTCGAGCACCTCTGCCGCGTGGATGCGGACCACCGTCGTCAGCGCCGTGCCCAGCCCGAGCGACCGGGCGGCGACGCAGAAGTTCTGCACCGCGGGATACACGCTCGCGTCGAGCCGACCGATGTCCATGTGGCCGACCGCGTCGTCGGCCCCCCACGGAACGATCGGCTGCAGGAACAGCACCAGCGCAGGCGCCTCGCCGACGTGATCGGCAAGATGGCGGCTCGCATCGCGGGTGCGCCGCCACGCCGCCGCCTTGGCCTCGTCGTCGAACGCCGCCGGTTCGGGAAGCGCCCGCTCGTACCGCTGGTACGCAGCTTGGTACAGCGTTCCGATCCTCAGCTTCGTCGACGCGTCGGTCACCACAACGTACTGCTGGGGTTGCACGTTGCCGCCGCTGGGAGCCTGCTGGGCGGCGCGCAGGCACGTCTGCAGATCCTCGTCGCTGACCGCTCGGTCGCTGAAGCGCCGGATCGCTCGGGTCGTCATGATCGCTTCGATCGGGTCCATGTCATCTTCCTTCGAAGGTGGCCGTGCGTTTCTCGCGAAGCGCGTCGATCGCTTCGGCGTGATCGTGAGAAAGAAAGCATGGGATCTCGAGTGCGGTCGAGAGGTCGAAGCCGGTGAGCAACGCCTGCTTCAGCTGCGCGTTGACCGCAAGCTTCGTGCCCTTCACCGCGAGCGGCGGCTGTGCGCCCAGCCGTCGGGCCCACTCGAACGCGCGACCGGCGACATCCGCTGCGGGGCACACCTCGGCCGCGACGCCGAGCCGCAGCGCATCGGCGGCGGTCAACGGCTCGCCGAGGAGGAGGTGCCGCTTCGCCGCCAACGGCCCGAGCAGCAACGGCCAGATCACCGCCCCGCCGTCGCCGGCGACGAGCCCGACGTTCACGTGCGGATCAATCACCACCGCCTGCTCGCTCATCACCACCACGTCGCAGAGCAGCGCGATCGACGCACCGAGCCCAGCCGCCGACCCGTTCAACCCGCACACGATCGGCACCTCGACATCGAGGAGGTCCCAGATCATCTGCTTCGCCGCGCGACGAAGGTCGTCGAGCACCGCAATGTCGCGCAACGTGGGGAACCACTCGAAGTCACCGCCGGCGCTGAACGCCCGACCTTGCCCCGTGAGGACGACCGCCCTCGCGTCGGGTCGCCGCCGCAGCCGGTCGAACAGTTCACCGAACTCGTGGTGCAGCAACCCATCGACCGCGTTCATCGCCGACGTGGGATGGCGCAGCGTCACCACGAGCACGTCGTCGCGATGTTCGAACGTGAACGCCTCCATGCACGGTCACCGTACCGCTAGATCATGGTGGCATCGATGTCGATGCCGAAGTGGAGCTTGCCGAGCGTCTCGTACAAGCGTGGCGCGACCATGATGTGCTGGGTGACGACGTGCGCGTCGCGCAGGCAGCGCTGGAGCGGGCTGAACTCGTACACCGACGTGCCACCACCGAGGGTGTATGCCGTGTCGGCTGCGCGCACCGCGGCCGCGGCCGCGTTCGCGCCGGCAAGGCGCATGCGGCCACGCGCTGCCACGTCGATGTGGTCGCCCTCGCATGCCGTCGCCCACGCCTGCGACACCTCGTCGAGCAGGAATGCACGCGCCGCACGGAGCCCAGCCTCGGCCTTGGCCAGCTCTGCCTGGGCGACGCCCGACTGGCTGATCGTGCGGTGGCTGAACTGTGGCCGCTTCGCCGTGCCGAGCTCGATGATCGCGTCCAGCGCATGTCGCCCGATGCCGAGGCCGACCGCGGCCACGCCGACGGCGAGCAGCGTCATCTCGGGGAACGCGCCGAGCGGCGAGTCCACGTGCGAACCCGTCACCTGCGGCTGGGTGACGAGACCGTCCGGCACGAACACGTCCGCGACGCTGAAATCGAGCGAACCCGTCCCCCGCAGACCCGACGTGTGCCACGTGTCGTGGAACGTCACCTGGTCGGGGGTGAACCACATCGACGCGCTCACCCCCTCACCGACCACACCGCCGGTGATCCAGTCGCAGTGCTCGGTGCCGCTGCCCCAGTGCCACTCCCCCGAGACGCGATAGCCGCCGTCCACCCGCTCCGCCCGGCCGTTGCGGGCGAACACGCCGCCGGTGATGTGCCGCGGGTCGCCCCAGATCACCCTCGCGTGGTCCGGGTCCACGTAGTGGCTGAGCAACGAGGTGGTGGAGGCGATCATCGCGCACCAACCGGCGGCACCGTCGGCGCGCGAGATCCGTTCGATCACCTGCAGCATCGTCGCCGGGTCGAGCTCGGGACCGCCGTACGCCGCCGGCACGCACATGCGCATCAGCCCGGTGTCGCGCAGCACGTCGACGACCGCGGGCGGCAGCCGGCGGAGCTGCTCGCCCTCGTCGGCGTGGGCGGCCGCCACCTGCGCGGCCCGATCGGCCAGCATCATCCAGTTCGTCATCGTGGGTTCCCCAGTCGTTGTGCGTCGGACCACGTCATCTTCGTGGTCACATCCTCGTCGCGCGGCAGCCCCAGCACGCGCTCACCGATGATGTTGCGCTGCACCGCGAACGTGCCGCCACCGATCGTCAGCGCCTGGCTGAACATGAAGCCGTGGTACCAGCTCGGGTGGTGCAGATCGTCGCCGCTGCGCTGGTCGTTCAGCAGCCGACCGTCGCGCTCGGGGTCGTAGTCGCCGGCCAACGAGGTGAGCATCGCGTCGGCACCCACCGCCCGGCGGGCGAGCGTCATCACGTGCTGGCCGTGCTCGTCGGCGAGCAGCTTGCGGACGCTCGCCTCGGGCCCCGGCTGCTGCCCGTTCGACATCGCGGACAACGTGCGCATCCGGATCAGATCGAGCAGCACGTGCTCGGTGTGCACACGAGCCGCCTGCTGGCGCAGCAGGGGATCGCGGAGCGGCCCCGCCCGGCGCAGTTGGTCGAGCAGCTCCAAACCTGTCGGGCCGTTCCCCCACAGGACACCGCCGGTGCTCAGCGAGACGCGCTCGTTCCCGAGCGTCACCTTCGCCAACCGCCAGCCGTCGTGCAGATCGCCGACGAGGTTCGCCGCCGGGATCCGGACGTCGGTGAAGAACACCTCGCAGAAGTGATGACCTCCGGTGATCTCGGTGATCATGCGCACCTCGATCCCGGGCAGTCGCATCGGGCAGATGAAGTAGCTGATGCCCTTGTGCTTGGGAACGTCCACGTCGGTTCGGGCGATGAGGATGCCCAAGTCGGCATGCTCGGCCGACGTGGTCCAGATCTTCTGACCGTTGACCACGAACTCGTCGCCGTCCAACACCGCGCGTGTGGCGAGATTGGCCAGGTCGCTGCCCGCGCCCGGTTCGCTGAAGAGCTGGCACCAGAGCTCCTCGCCGGCCAGCATCGGCCACAGGTAGCGATCCTTCTGCGCCTGCGACCCACCGACGAGGATCGTCGGACCACCCCACCCGGTGCCCATCGGGTTCACGGGCAGGCGCACGTCGGCGCGGCTCAGCTCGTCGTCGATGACCAGCTGATGGATCGGGTCGGCGGCGAGCCCCCATGGCCGCGGCCAGTGTGGCGCGACGAACCCCGCCTGCGCCAGATCGCGCCCCGTCGGCGAGGGGTGAGCAGCCAGCCACTCGCGCACCGCGAGCCGTCGAGGATCGTCCTCGGCGGGCAGCTGGAAGTCCATGTGGCGACCCTAATTCGCACGGCGGCCGCGGGGTCGCTCGATCCGGATCACCGCAGATGCACATCCTTCCGCCGATCACGGACGCGGCGATTCCGGTGACGTTGGGTAGTTTCGGCCCATGACGACGAATGAACCGGCAGGCGAACCGGCCGGCTGGAACCTCGCCGAGATCTGGGAGCACAACGCCGACCGCTTCCCCGACGCGGTCGCGCAGTTGCAGGGCGGGCGATCGTTCACCTGGTCGGCGTTCGATCGGCGTGCCGATGGCATCGCGGCCACGCTGCTCGCTGCGGGCGCACAGCACCAGGACAAGGTGGCGCAGTACATGTACAACTGCCCCGAGTACCTGGAGAGCATGTTCGGCCTCTACAAGGCCGGGCTCGTGCCGGTCAACACCAACTACCGCTACAGCGACGACGAGCTCGCCTACCTGTGGACCAACTCCGACGCCGTGGCGGTGATCTTCCACGGCACGTTCTCCGACCACTGCGAGCACATGCGGGGCCGCGTGCCGGGCGTGCGCACGTGGATCTGGGTCGACGACGGCCACGGTGAATGCCCCGAGTGGGCAGTGCGTTACGAGACCGCGGCCGCGGGCGCGTCCCGCCGAACGGTGGCGCCGTGGGGCAGGAGCCCCGACGACCTCTACATCCTCTACACAGGTGGTACCACGGGCATGCCCAAGGGCGTGATGTGGCGCCAGGACGACGTGATCGGCAGCCTCGACGCCCCGTCGAGGAACCCGCTCCCGGCGGTGCCCGGTTGGGAGCAGTTCGATCAGCGGATCTCCAAGCCCGGTCCACGGAACCTGCCCGCCGCGCCGTTGATGCACGGCACGGGCGCGTTCAACGCAATGTGGAACCTGGTGCTCGCCGGCTCGGTGGAGACGCTCGTCGGCCGCCGCTTCGACGCGATCGAGCTGCTGGACACCATCGAGCGCGATCGGGTGAACAGCATCTCGATCGTCGGCGACGCGTTCGCCAAGCCGATCCTGCGCGCGCTGGACGCCGCGCCCGATCGCTGGGACATCTCGTCGCTGCGGGTGATCATCTCCAGCGGCGTGATCTGGGCTGCGGCGACCAAGCAGGGGCTGTTGCGCCACAACGCTCGGCTGATCATGATCGACAGCCTCGGCAGCAGCGAGGCGATCGGCATGGCGAACAACACCACCACCGCCGAGAGCGTCGCCGAGGCGAGCAGCGCGACCGCCAAGTTCTCGCTCGGCACCAACACCAAGGTGCTCACCGAGGAGGGCCGAGAAGTGCTGCCGGG
>JAYVMH010000117.1:0-19617 GCA_043759015.1 Actinomycetota bacterium | reverse complement strand
AGACGGGCTCGAGCACCGCGGCGTGGACCGGCACCGAGCTCGTGCTCTTCGGGGGCTGCTACGCCCACCCGACCAGGCAGACCCGACCGCTCATGCCGCCAGCGCAGGCCGCGGCGTTCGATCCGTCGACGGGGACGTGGCGGCGGCTCGGCGGTGCACCCGACGTGCTCGCGGCGCCCCCGCTCGCCCAGCCGCTCCCGGTCGTCCGGCGCTGCGGTGGCCTGGCGTTCCCGATCGGTGGCGGCGTCCTCGTGCTCGGCGGCAACGCCGTTCCGCCCGAAGGTCCGGCCTTCGTGGTGCTCCCGCCGTTCATCTACCGCGCGGCAACCGCCTGATCGCGTGCGCGGGCCCATCGGCAGAGGTCGAGGCGACCACGACGACCCGGCACGGTTCCCGAAGCACCGGGGCGCCACGGACGGCCCCTGCGCGGTACCCGGAACGACGGCCAGGATCGATCGCCGTGGTGTGCCCTCGGTGGCCATGGGCGGTCGCGCGCAGGCGATCGTGCCGACCGACGTACGATCAGCCAATGACGAGCGTCGAAGACCGACCCGAGACCAGCCCGTTCCTCCAGGGCGTGTTCGCGCCGGTGGCGAGCGAGATCGATGTTCACGATCTGGCCGTCACCGGACAGATCCCGCCCCAGCTCTCGGGCGTGTACATGCGCAACGGCGCCAACCCGCAGTTCGCGCCGCTGGGCCGCTACCACTGGTTCGACGGTGACGGCATGGTGCACGCCGTGTACCTCGACGGCGGCACGGCCCGCTACAAGAACCGCTGGGTGGAGACACCCGGTCTGCGACACGAGCGGGAGGTCGGGCACGGGTTGTTCGGTGGCATCCTCAACTTCGTGTTCCCGCCCGAGGATATGATGACCGAGTGTGGTGTGTTCAAGAACGCCGCCAACACCAACATCGTCGCCCACGCGGGCAGGTACCTCGCGCTGTGGGAGGGGGGATGGCCGAGCGAGATCACCCGCGAGCTCGAGTCCAAGGGCTTGTGGGACTTCGCGGGCAAGCTGCAGGGGGCGATGACCGCACATCCGAAGTGGTGCCCCGAGACCGGCGAGTTGGTCTTCTTCGGTTACGACCCGGTGGCCGGCCCGCCCTTCCTGCGCCACCACGTGGCCGATGCGACCGGGGTGCTCACGCATTCCACGGAGATCGAGCTGCCCCGCGGCGTGATGATGCACGACTTCCTCACCACCAGGCACCACTCGCTCTTCTTCGATCTGCCGGCCGTGGTGTCGGCCTCGATGGCCGGTGAGTCGATGTGGCAACCGCAGCATGGTGCCCGCATCGGTGTGCTGCCCCGCCATGGCGACGGCACCCAGGTGCGCTGGTTCGAGATCGACCCGTGCTACGTCTTCCACTTCCTGAACGCCTGGGAGGACGGCGACGTGATCACCGCGTACGGCTGCCGCATGCCCAGCATCGACCTCGACTTCGAAGCGGGCGGCAGCGACGGCGCGGCCGCCCTCGAGGGCGTCGGTCTGGCCAAGTGGACCATCGATCTGGCGGCCGGCACCTGCCGCGAGGAGTTGGTCCACGACCTCCGCAGCGACTTCCCGCGTCTGCACGACGACCTGCTCGGTCTGCCGAACCGCTGGGGCTATGCGTCGGCCACCCTCGACGGCCCGATGCAGATCGGGTTCAACGGGATCGTGCGCTACGACCTGCACACCGGGGCCGAGCTCACCTACGCGTTCGGCGAGGGCACCGCGATCGGCGAGGCCGTGTTCGCCGCCGACACCGAGGGCTCCGACGAACAGGACGGCTGGTTGATGGTGTACGCGACCGACCTCGCCACGGAGCGGACCGACCTCTGCATCATCGACGCCCGCGACATGGCGGCCGGCCCGGTGGCGCGCGTGCACCTGCCCCAGCGAGTGCCGGCCGGCTTCCACGGCAACTGGATGCCGGGCTGACACCGGTCGGACCCACTCGAGCCCGTCGCGTGCCGTGCCAGGCGTCGACGACGCTGGTCGCGTCCACGAGCGTGGATCATGACGCGTCGCTGTCCATCGATGGGGGATTCCTCGTCAACGAGCGCGGTGGTCCGGCCGACGGTGTCGATGCGATCGAAAGGACGTGGCCCTCGTTCGCTCGCCACCAGCCCTCGAACTGTCGCCCGTCCCCAGCGGTGACGCGGAGCCCTTGCCATTCGGCCCCACCCTCGGAACAGTCGACGAGCAGATGGCGCACGTCGAGCCGGAGGCGAGGTGCTCGGCGCCGTCACGGCCAACAGCGCGTTCCACGGCACTCAAGTCGATCTGGCACACATCAGCGGATCGTGCGGACGAACGCCTTGCGGTTCGGAGCCCCGGCGAGCGATGCGTACGAGCGCCACATCTCGCCGAGGCGCGGGCCTGAAGACCCAGACGGGAGAGGAGCTTGCCCAGCTCGTCGCCCCGGTCGGCCGACACCTACTACGAGGACGCCCGTGAGCGGCTGGCCGATCACGACCGGCCGTGGGCGGAGCTGCAGCGCTTGGACATCCTGGCCGACCGCGACCACAACGGTTACCTGCTCCAGATCTTCACCGAGACCATCACCGACCGGCCGGCGGTGTTCTTCGAGATCATCGAGCGGCGCGGGGCCCGGGGGTTCGGCGAGGGGAACTTCAAGGCGCTGTTCGAGGCCATCGCGCGCGACCAGACTTCCTCGCCCTCGACGGCATCAGGCTCCCGCTTGACGAAGCGAGCACCGATCACGTGCTCGTGACGTGGACCCTGTGCACGATCCCCGACGTCGTCGCTGCCCTCGGCGAGATGCGTCGCGTGCTCGGCCCGGGCGGCCGGCTGCACTTCGTGGAGCACGGCCTCGCCCCGGACGACAAGGTCGCCCGGCGTCAGGCCCGCCTGGCCTCGCTGCAGCGACGCATCGCCGGAGGCTGTCACCTCGACCGCCCCATCGACACCCTCGTGACCACCGCCGGCTTCCGCCTCGACCGGCTCGACAACTACTACCTCAAAGGTCCGAGAGCGTTCGGCTACACTTTCGAGGGACGAGCGACCGCCGTGTAGCCGACGGGTGGCGATCAGGGCCGCAACAGCGTCAGCACCATGATCGTGGGTTCCGTCGCGACGAGCGCGTGGGGTGTGTCGGCGGCCATGTGGAGCCAGAATCCCGGCCGTGCGTCGAGCTCGTCCCCGTCGACGGTGAACCGCAGTCGTCCGGTGATGACCTGCACGACGGCCGCTCGTGCCGCACGGTGCTCCGTGAGCTCCTGGTGAGCGTCGAACCCGAACACGGTCACGTTGACGGTCTCGTCACGGTGGATCACCTTGGAGACGACGGCACCGGGCTGGATCGCCACGTCGGCCACGACGTCCTGGATCACCGCGTAGGTCATGACTTCCTCACCTTCCCGACTGGTTGCGACGACCAGTTCGTGACCCAGCTTGTCACGCCTCTGTCGGCGTGCCCGTGGGGAGCGCGTCCACGGTCGGTCGTCGCTCGATCGTCCGCCGGTCATCGCGGCCCGGGGGTTCTCACGTGAGGCGATGGGTTGGGACCGGTCCCGATTGCCGTGGCGGATCGCGTCGGCCGCGGCGTGCTGGCTCGGCCTGGGCGTCGTGGCGGCCGCCATGCTCGTCGTGCTCGGCGCGGTCCTTCCCTCCGATGGGGCGCTGCTGTCGGGTGCGCCTCCAGGAGGGCTCCTGTTTGTCGGGTGCGCGCTCGTGCTCCTCGCCGGGGGTCTGCAGCGTCGCGCGGCCGTCGCCGGCGTGCTGGCTGCCGTGCTGTTGTCGGGGAGCGTGTTCGCAGCGTTGCCGGTGCCGCGTCCGCGCATGGTCGCCAGCCTCCTCGCCGTCGTCGTGGTGCTCCTGGCGGTCCGCGATGCGGTCATCTGGCCGACGCGCCGGCAGGTGGCGTTGGTCATGTGGGTCGGTGGGTTCGCGCTGGTGGCGCTCATGGGATTCCGGTCCCTGCGGCACCTGCCCGCCGTGCTCGGCGCGTCGCTCCAGGTCGAGTTCGCCCGCCGCCCACCACCCCGGGAGGAACCGACACCCGCATCCGAGACCAGGGGCCATCGACCGGTCGGACCCGCGCTCACCTCGAACGCGATCGTCTGCTCGAGGCGCGACAGGCCGGCGCCGGGGCAGTGCGTCTCGCCGAGCGAGAACGCGACGTGGCGGTGGGCGTTGACCCGGTCGACGTCGATCGTGGTCGGGTCGGGGAAGGCGACGGGGTCGCGGTTGCCGGCGGCGGTCGTCTCGTTCCCGCCGATGTAGAGGTGGTCGACGATGCTGATCACCTCCTCGTCGCGCAGGGGGCGCTCCCCGTCGAACCGGGCGTCGTTGACGAGGTGCGAGATCACCGAGTCGTCGGGCCTCGCGCGCTTGGCCTCCATGGTGGCGAAGATGTGCTGCTGGAAGGCGACGCCCTGCTCCCCGGCGTAGACCTCCTCGTCCTCGGTCAGGTTGCCGCGCACGGGCAGCACCCACGCCTCCGACCACGCCTTCAGCTGCGGGATCTCCGCGTCGTCGAAGCCCATCATCCCGGTGATGACGCGCACCGGCAACGGCGTCGCGAACACGGTGAGGAAGTCGGCTCGGCCGAGCGGCACCATGGCATCGAGCAGGTCGTGCACGATCGCCGTGATCAGCGGCCGCCGGCGTTCGGCCCCGGCCACCGAGAAGAAGTGGTCGACGAGGTCGCGGTACTTGCGGTGCACGGGCGGCTCGGTGGCGCGCCAGGTCATGCGCGGCCAGCCACGCTCGCGGTAGACCGCCGCGACGCGGTCGGGGATCGACCGAGCCGGCGCATCGGCCGCGCCGCCCCGGCCGAACAGGTCGGTACGGCGGAGCACGTGGGCGATGTCGTCGTCGCGGGTGAGCACGAACGTGGAAGTGCCGGGCACGCGCCACACCGGTGCCTCGGCGCGCAGCAGGTCGTAGGTTGGGCACCAGTCCTGCTGCGTCGCCGGATCGAAGAGGTCGACCTCGTCCAGCGATCGGGGGCAGCGGCGGTCGGCGGTCATGGCGCGATCATCGCGCCGTGCCCGGCCCGGACGGACGGCCGGGCGACGTCGTTGCAAGAACCACCGCAGCGGATGCCGGCCCGTGACGGTCAGAGGAGACGGACGACGCCGGCCGTGGGATCGACTTCGACGAGTGCTCCGTCGGGCAGGTCGAGGGCGCCGTGGGCCCCCACGACGGCGGCGATGCCGAGCTCACGGGCGAGCACGGCAGCGTGCGACAGCGGGCCCCCGTCGGCGGTGACGACGGCCCCGGCGATCGACAGGATGGCGTTGAACGCAGGCGAGGTGGCACGGACCACGAGCACGTCGCCGGGCTCCATGGCCTCGAACGCCTCTTCGGGCGAGCCGCAGCGCCGAACCCTGCCGCGGTACGGCGTCGTGCCCACCCCCGTGCCGGTGAGGCCGTCGGCGGCCAGGTCGGGGCCGAGCATGCCCAGCTCGGCGAGCGCGACCTGGATCACCGTGGCGAACTCGGCGAGCGGACCGGGCAGCACGTCGGAGGGTGGCACGGGCTCGAGCGGGCCGAGCGCGACCGGTGGGTCGAGGTGGGCTTCGGCGTTCCGCTCGGCAGCGCGCCGTGCCAGCTCCGTCGAGGTCGGACCGCCGCCCGTGGTGAGCAGCGGTACCACCTCGTCGTGCGCGAGCTCGAACGCGTGGTCGATGCGCTCGGCGGCGCCCCTGGCGACCAGGCGCCGACCGACCTCGAGCAGGGCCAACCGCAGGAGCCCGGCAGGCTGCTCGAACACGGTCGGACCGTTGTCGTCGCGCATGTCCATCACCGCGCGGGCCTCGGCCAGGCGATCGTCGAACTCGGGTCGTCGGCCCTCGGGCACGCGGGCGCGGATCACGGCCGCCGCCGCGGTGCCGTCGTCGGTCGCCTCGTCGGGTCCGGTGCGCATGATCGTGTCGAGGAGCGTCTCGGGCAGCTCGGCCAGCGTGAGACCGTCGAGGTCGTAGCGCGTGACCAGTGTGTGCCCCCGCTCGACGAGGTACGCATCGAGCAATCGGCCGGCCTCCGACGAGCAGGCCCGCAGCTCGGCCAAGGTGGTGGGACGGGCGTCGTCCAGGGCTGCGCGCACCGCAGCCAGCTGGCGCCTCGGCTCCCCGGTGGACGGCGACGCGCCGGCCAGTGCGCCGACCGCCTGGGCGGTCGGAACCCCGAGCGAGGAGGTCAGTGCCACGTACCGGGCGATCGGACCCAGGTCGTAGCCGTGCAGCCAGAAGTGCAGCTCGCTCATCTCGAACAGGTGGTCGAGCAGCGAGCGGGCGTGGGCGGCGAGCCCTGCGTCGTCGAGCACGCTCAATGCGACCGAAGCGAACGCCTGGTTGCGGGCCACGACCGACGGCCTGATCTCCGTGTGCCAACGGCGGAGCACCCCCGGGCCTGGCGGCGTTGCGAGAGACCGGGTGGCGGCGCGCGTGCGCCGCCGGAACTCCGGATGCATCCGCGACGCCACCCTGAGCACCCACAGCGGCGGCAGCTTCGTCGTCGTGCGGTTGGCACCGACGAGCGGCACGCTTCGGGTGTACATGAAGCCGTGCACGAACCGTGCCGCCACCGAGTCGACCGGAGCCCCCATCTCGGCGAACACCCGGCGGGTCCCGGACGCCATACCCGTCTCGATGAGCCACCGCGAGATCGGCGTGGTGCCACCGGGGTAGTGCGACCGGTCCCGTGACCACCGGCCCGGACCAGGGGGCGACCAGGCCGTGGGACGACCTGCCGCCGCGTCCGTCGACATCTGGAACGCCACCTTCCTGCCCATCCGATCGACGATGAGACGCAACGCATCTTCGCGCCCAGCGAGAAGTGACCGCGCCACGCCCCTCGGGCTCTAGGGTGAGGGCCGTCGTCAAGGAGGTCTCCCCGTGAAGTTCGGAATCTTCTACGAGCACCAGTTGCCCCGACCTTGGGGCGACGGTGCCGAGCACCGCCTGTTCCAGGACGCTCTCGATCAGATCGAGCTGGCCGACCGGCTGGGCATCGACCACGCCTGGGAGGTCGAGCACCACTTCTTGGAGGAGTACTCGCACTCCTCGGCGCCCGAGGTGTTCCTGGCGGCGGCGTCGCAACGCACGACCCAGATCCGGTTGGGGCACGGCATCGTACTGATGCCGCCCGGCTACAACCATCCGGCCCGCATCGCCGAGCGGATCGCCACCCTCGATCTCGTCTCGAACGGGCGGGTCGAGTTCGGCACGGGCGAGTCGGCATCGCGCGCCGAGCTGGAGGGGTACGGCATCGATCCGGCCGAGCGGCGGGCGATGTGGCGAGAGACCGTCGAGCAGGTCGCGAACATGCTGGCGATGGACCCCTACCCGGGGTACGAAGGCAAGTACTTCTCGATGCCGACGCGCAACGTGGTCCCGAAACCGATGCAGCGGCCCCACCCGCCGCTGTGGGTGGCGTGCTCCAACCGCGAAACCATCCATCTGGCGGCCCAACTCGGCATCGGTGCGTTGACGTTCGCGTTCGTCGACCCAGCGGAGGCCACGCACTGGGTCGACGACTACTACGAGACGTTCAAGCGTGAGTGCGTGCCGGTCGGCCATGCCGTGAACCCGAACGTCGCCATGGTCACGAGCTTCTCGGTGCACCCCGATCACGACGAGGCGGTGCGGCGGGGTCTGGACGGCTTCCGCTTCTTCCAGTTCGCCCTGGGCCACCACTACGTGTTCGGTGACCACAAGCCGGGCCGCACCAACATCTGGGACCACTACGTGGCGGTGCGCGACAGCGTCGGCCTCGACTTCCTCGGCGGGGGCACCGGTGGCATCGGCACGCCTGACGAGCTGCGCCAGCACCTGCGCGAGTTCGCCGCTGCTGGGGTGGATCAGACCGTGTTCATCCAACAAGGCGGCAACAACCGCCATGAGCACATCTGCGAGGCGCTCGAGCTGTTCGCCGCCGAGGTGATGCCCGAGTTCAAGGGGGTCGAGGCCGAGCGGCAGGCGGCCAAGGATGCCGAGTTGGCGCCGTACGCCGCGGCGGCCTTCCAGCGCAAGCACTCCCTGGCCGAGCTGGCCGACGACGAGATCGCCACCTACCCCGCGTATGGCAACACGGTGGCCGAGGTCGACATCGACTCCCTCCCGGAGGCCCAGCGTCGCCGCATGGAGGTGATGCGCAAGCTACGCGAGGTGGTTCGCGACGTGGACGCCTTCCCGGCTCACGAACCGGTCGCCACCTGACGTCGCTCCGAGGCGTCAGACGGACCGGGTGCTCGAGGGTGCCAACGCCTCGCGGAGTCGGCCGACGAGCGCTTCGATGCCGTCCGCGCTCGAGGCCGTGCCGAAGGTGGAGAAGTCCGGACGTTGCAGTGCGGCCACCACGTCGAGAAAGGTATCGCTGGGCTGATGGTCTGGTGTCGCGCCTTGGCCACATCACTCGCGACTGGTGGCCCATACCGGCATTCATCGCCGGCGCACTCCTCGCACAACAGCTGCTCCTGACTTCGCGTTACGACGTCGGCGGACACGCCGCCGAACACCTCGCCGGGGCAACCGCACCATTCATGGCAGCAGCTCTCCTCTCCGTCCTCTTCTCGGCGTCACCCGCGGCCCGCCGTCACGTCGACCTCATCGCCGTCGGCGCTGTGTGGTTGGCCACGACGGTGCTCGTGATGCTGGGCAACCTGCGCGTCGTTGACGACCTCGTCACAGCTGGTCACTCGCGTACGCCGACTGGTTCCTTGCCTGACGTGGCCGATCACTCCCTCGCCAATTCGTCGGTCTGGTACGCCGAAGCGGCTGCGCTAGTCCTCGTCGCTGCGTGGCGTCGACGTCGGCACATCGGCAACCGTGCCACGCTCGGCGCAGTCGTCAGCACCGTGGTCATTCCGCCGTGGATCATTCCGGGTGCCGGCGTGATCGTTCTCGCGATCGTTCGCCTCGTGCAGCGCCACCGCGCCACAGAGGTGGTGTCGGCCACCGTCTGCCCCGGCTCTACCACCTGACATGCAGGACTTCAGCCCGGCACGCTTCGCTGTCAACCGTGGGCAGTGCGGTGCAACCCGAATGCAACCCCACACGGGTGTCCCGGCGGGTACTGGTGGTTGGTGGCGGTCACACGCCGCCGCCCGTTCATGCTGGTCAGAAGCGATTTCTGGCCAGGTCTTCTGCGCCCGTGCAACCACTCTGCAACCCGGTGCAACCCGGTGCAACCCGACCGCCGTAGCCTGCCGGCCGAACGACCGCCGATCGGCAGGGCGGCGTGAACCGTAGTGAACCGGCAGTGTCCGCCAATGACCGTGACACCGACGGGGGACCGCCGAACCTCCGCAGCCGTCGAGCACGGAACCCGAAGGTCACGGCGACCAGCAACGCGCCGGCTCTGGAGCTCCGGTCACAAGCTTGGCGAGCGACAACACGGCCACGAGGAAGTTCGACTCCGTGGTGACGGGCCGCAGATCCCATGAGGCGAGGGAGACGTCGGCGACCAAGCCGGCCTGGGCGACGTCGTCGAAGAACTCGTCGAACGGGTAGTCGCGTCCTGATCCGAAGCCGGTGACGATGCGTCCATCCGGGCGCAGGTGCGCAGCGAGGTTCGCGAGTACCGGTCTGCGGGTGCTGGGATCGAGGAACGTCACGACGTTGCCGGCACAGACGATCGCATCGAACGGTTCCTCGACACCCAGAGCGGGGAGGTCGAGTTCGGCGAGGTCGGCGACGAGCCATGTCGGGCCGGGGTGTTCCTGTTGAGCAGCGTCGATGAGGATCGGGTCGATGTCGACACCGACAACGTCGTGGCCGACACGAGCAAGGAAGCCGCCGACACGTCCCGGCCCGCATCCGGCGTCGAGCACTCGGGATCGGCGGGGGACCATTGCGTCGACGAAGCGTGCCTCGCCGTTGAGGTCGTCTCCGTTTGCGGCCATGGAGCGGAACCGTTCGATGTACCAGGCGGAATGGCCCGGGTTCGCCTCGGTCAACTCGAGCCATCGGTTGCCCGTCATCGCGTGAACGCTAGCCACGGCGGGATCGTCACCGGTCGTCGACGCCGGCCGGGCCGCGAATCGTGTCCTTCGACCCTAGTTGTTGAGGGCCGAATCCATGAGTCTGTCACTGTGCGACTAGAGATCACCCGCCGGGCGGAGCTGGCCACTCGCGCGTTGGCGCTGCTCGGCGAGTCGCCGGAGCGTGTCAAGGCTTCAGTGCTTGCAGACCGCTTAGGGACCACCTTGAAGTTCGTGCCGCAGGTTCTCGGTCCGTTGGTGCGTGCCGGCTGGGTGCAGTCCGACCCTGGGCCGACCGGCGGCTACCGCAGTCGGCCTGATGTTGGCGATGTCAGCGTGTTGCAGGTGATCGAGGCGGTGGACGGCGCCACCGATGTCGGACGCTGCGTCGTCGCGGATCGGCCTTGCCAGTCAGCGAATCCGTGTGTGCTCCACGCGGCCTGGACGCAGGCGCGTACGGAGCTGATTCGAGTGCTGGAGTCGACGCCGGTCTCGGCCGCCACCGGGGTGGTGGTGTGATGTCGGCGATCCAGGCAGAACGCGAGGTGGGTGAGCGCCCCGGTTGGCGAGCGGTGGCGATGCCGAGCGAGCACGGCGGCTGGGGGTTGACGCTTGAACCTGGGTTGCTCGGCCTGCTCGTTGCGTGGTCGACCGCCGGCGTCGCGTTGGGGACTGCTGCGTTCATCGCGTTCTTGCTGCGCACCCCCGCCAAGCTCGTGGCGGTCGACGTCCGTCGGGGCCGCTGGCTGGATCGGTCGCGGCTTGCACTGCGGATCGCGATCGTCGAGGCGGCGGTGCTCGCTGGTGCTGTTGTAGTGGCGATCGCGTCGGCGGGCTGGTCGTGGCTGATGCCGGTGTTGGTGGCCGGGCCGTTGATGGCGATCGAGTTGTCGTTCGAGATCCGCAGTCGTGGTCGACGGCTGGTCCCGGAGCTGTGCGGGGCCGTGACCGGCGGTTGGTCCCGGGTCTGGCAGGCGTCGTGGTGCTCTCGGCCGCGCAGTCTGTGTGGGTCCGAGGGGCCCCGATTCCCGCCAAGCGACTCGGCGTGCGCCAGATGGCGTTGGGCCTGGCACTGGTCGGGCTGACAGCAGCGGGTGTGCTGTCGTGAACGAAGCCGTGAACGAAGTGGAAGCAGACAAGGAGACGATCATGAGACAGCTCGAGGCGTCGATGACGTTGGCCGAGGCGGTGGACGCGTTCCCGCAGCTCGCCCGTGAGTTCGAGAAGCGGGGCTTGGACTACTGCTGCGGGGGTGGCCGCACGATCGACGAGTCGTGCACTCTGGTCGGTCTCGATCCGTCGGCGACGGTTGCCGAACTGTCTGCGCTGTCAGCGACGGCCGAGCCCGCCGAGTGGACCACGATGACGGCCGATGTGCTCGTCGATCACCTCGAGGCCACCCATCACCGCTACCTGTGGGACGAGCTGCCCCGGGTTACGACGCTGGTCGACAAGATCGTGACGGTCCATGGGGAACGCCATCCCGAACTGGTCGACGTCGCCGTGTGCTTCGCCAAGGTGCGGGCAGACCTGGAACCGCATTTGATCAAGGAGGAGCGTGTGCTGTTCCCAATGATCCGCGAGCTCGCCGTCTCGACCGGCGCGCCGTCGTTTCATTGCGGCTCGTTGCGCAACCCGATCTCGGTGATGCTCAGCGAACACGACGCGGTTGGCGATCTGCTCGCCACGCTTCGCCGTCTGACCGATGGGTACGCCTCGCCAGCCGACGGTTGCGCGACCTACGCGGCGTGCTTCTCGGCGATGGCCGAGATCGAAGCCGACACCCATCTGCACATCCACAAGGAGAACAACGTGCTGTTCCCGCTGGTGGTGCGGCTGGAAGCCGAACGAGCGGACACCGTTGCTCGATGATGACGGCGGAACGGACCCAGTGCCCGTGTCCGAGGACGGCGATCCACCGTGCTGGAGCCACCTGTTCGACGACGCGCGCGCCGACATCGTCGATCGTGACGACATCGACCTGCTGGTGCGCAACTTCTACCGGGACGCGGCAGTGGACGATCTGCTCGGCCCGGTGTTCGAGGCCGCCCGCGTGAACTGGAGTTCGCATGTCGCGACGTTGATCGACTTCTGGTCGTGGCAGCTGCTCGGCGAACCCGGGTATGAGGGTCAGCCACTACGAGCGCATGAGCCGGTACACGCCCGCACCCCGCTCACCCACACGATGCACGAGCGCTGGATCGAACTGTTCTGCGACACGATCGATGCCTCCTTCGACGGGCCACGCGCCCAGGCTGCCAAGGTTCGCGGCCGCAAGATGGCCGCCGCGATGGAGCGGCTGCTGTCGGGGGTCTCAGCTGACGGTGCGCAGCCGATCGAACCGACATGGCGGCGCCACGATGGCGCATGAAGCTGCCCGGGCCGATGGCCGCCACCGACGGATCCAGGGTTCGAGTGTGAGTCGCTCGCCCAACCACCTGGACCGCCGCGGGTTGACCTGGGGTGCGGTCGGTGTCGCGATCGTGATCGCGTTGACGTTCATCGGAAGCGACCGACTGGTCTGGTTCGACGCCGCATTGGTCGGGTACCTGTTCGGTGTCGTGTTCGCAGTGTTCGGCGTCGCCTACCGCTACGCGGTCTGGTTGCGCCGCCCACCGACGGCGATGCTCAACCGGCGCGGGTGGGATGCGTTCCGCCAACGCAAGGCCCGCAACGCCGCCGCACTGCCATCGCTCGTCGCCACCCACCTCCTCGCCCAAGGCTTCATCCGTCGCGGCTCGCATGCACGCTGGCTCGCCCACCAGCTCGTGTTCTGGGGGTGCATCCTCGCCGGACTGGTGACGATCCCGCTGGCGCTGGGCACTCGACGTCGCCGCGGTGCTCGTCCTCGCCGGCGTGTTCATCTTCTTGCGCCGCCGACTGCGCGACCCGGGAGCAATGGCGGTGGAACGCTCCGGTGACTTCCTTGCGCTCGCCGGATTGTTCGCCGTGTCGGTGTCGGGACTGTTCTTGACGGTGTCGAGCAACGTGGCTCGAGGGTCGTGCCTACTCGGCGCTCAACACGATCCATGCGCTCAGCGTGATCCTCGGGTTGAAGTACCTGCCGTTCGGCAAGCTGTTCCACATCTTCCAACGCCCCGGCAACCTCGGTGTCGCCTACTACAAACGGGCCAACGCCGAAGGCGCCCCGGCGGTGTGCCGGCGTTGCGGTGAACCCTTTGCCAGCGCCCAGCAAATCGCCGACTCAATCGTGGTCGACGACGACGAGTTGACCGTGATGGTGCGCAGGCCGAGGCGTGACGCAGCATCGATCTGGTTGCGGATGAGGGCCAAGAGCGGCGAGATCAGCAGGGTCGGCCCGCGGCCCTGCTGGCGGAGCAGGTGCGTGGCGAGGAAGTAGACGGCGCCCTTGCCCCAGCCCGTCCGCTGCACGAGCAGCATGCGCTCGCGCTCGCTCACCAGCGCCTCGATCGCCTCGCGCTGATCGGTGTGGAACGCGGCATCGCCTCGGTCCGACAGCGAGCGGAGCGCGTCGAGCAGTTCGTCGGCCATGGGGTCGACAGTACGCGGCGAGCGTGACACCATCGGGGCGGTGATCCGCGCGCCGAGCCGTGGCGGACCCTTCGGCCCATGATCGGGTGACGACGTAGGGGGTGCCGATGGGTCGGCTCAGCGCGACGCACGTCAACGAGTTCGATGCGGTCAAGGAGCTCTGCTACCGCGGCCTCGACTCGGCCACACTGCGCGAGCGGGTCGGCGATCGGCTTCGCGCCATCTCGGCGGGTCGTCGTATTGCTTCGGCGCCACCGACCCGGTGACGGCGCTGCCGGTGCACTCGGTGAGCGTGGGGCTCGATCCGGCGGTGATGCAGACGTTCTACGGCCTGGTGCTGTCGACCCCGTCGCTCGACTTCGGGCCGTGGATCACCCGGCCTCGGCGCGCGGCCAGGCTCGAGGACCTCGTGGACGACGTGGAGCGCGACCCGTACACGACCGAGATCCTGCGCCCGTGCGGACTGCGCTACGACGTGCAGGTCGCCTGCACCGGTGGCGGCTGGTCGTGGGGTCACATGTGCCTGCGGCGCCGCGAGAAGGACCGCCCGTTCGAGCACCACGAGGTGCGCTTCCTCGATGCCCTCGCGCCGCACCTGACCGCGGGGCTGCGCGCCGCCGCCAGCCGCGCCGCTCTGGCCGCGGCACCAGGCAAGGCGACGGGCATCGTCGTGCTCGGACCCGACGGCAAGGTCGAGCTCGCGAACGGCGTCGCCGAACGGCTGTTCCGTCAGCCCGTGAGCGGAACGCGCCACTGCCTGCTCACGGCGGTGCACATCGTCGCGGCGCGGCTGGAGCGCACGCTCGCGGGCGACGTGGGGCCCGACGTGCCGCAGTTGACGGTGCTCGACGAGGCGTCGCAAGAGACGTACCGCCTGCGTGCGGAACGGGTGCCGGGTGCCGACGGCCGACCTCGTGGCCTCGTGATGATCGAGCCCGCGACGTCGCCGGGCACATCGGAGCAGGCGCAGACACTCGCTCGCTACGGGCTGTCGCGACGCGAGTGCGACGTGGCGCTCGCGATCGTCCGTGGGCGCACCACGGCCGAGATAGCCGGCGACCTCATCGTGTCGCCGCACACGGTCCAGGACCACGTGCGGAAGGTGTTCGAGAAGCTCGGCGTGTCGTCGCGACACCAGCTCGCCGTGCGCCTGCTGGGCGGCGGTTGAACCGGTTTCGTCGGGTCCGCACAAACCCCCTGCGCACGGGATGGTCCACGTACCGTCCGACCCTCACGATGGCCTCACCGAATCCCGACCGCACGACGCGGTCCGAACCAGTGAGGTGTTGATCATGGCAGGAATGGAAGGCGTCCAGGTGGTGAGCCTGTCGCTCGGCTACGTGATGGGGCAGGCGTTGCACGCGGCGGCGAAGCTCGGCATCGCCGACGTGGTCGCGGCCGGACCGCGCCACGTCGACTACATCGCCGCGGAGACCGGAGCGCACGCGCCGTCGCTGCGTCGGCTGTTGCGCACGCTGTCGAGCGGCGGCATCTTCACCGAGACCGAGCCGGGCACGTTCGCCTTGACCCCACTCGGGCAGACGTTGCGCAGCGACGTGCCCGATTCGGTGCGCGCCGCGGTGATCTGGGTGAGCGAGCCGATGCACTACGGCACCTGCGGCGATCTCGCCACGACGGTCCGTACGGGCGAGCCGGCGTTCGAGCGCCTGTTCGGCCAGCCCTACTTCGACCACCTCGCCGCCGACCCCGACGCGGCGCGCGTGTGGGACGAAGGCATGGCCTGCTTCTCGGGCATGGAGAACGCGGCGATCGCACAGGCCTACGTGTTCCCGACGGGCGCGCACATCGTCGACGTCGGCGGCGGCCAAGGTGGGTTCCTCGCCGAGGTGCTCAAGACCGACCTGTCGCTGCGCGGCGTCCTGTTCGATCTGCCCGAGGTGGTGGAGAAGCCCCGTGTGCTGCACGACGCCGGGCTGCTCGATCGCTGTGAGCTGGCGGGCGGGAACTTCTTCGAGTCGCTTCCGTCGGGTGGCGATGTCTATGCGTTCAAGCGCGTGCTGCACGACTGGGACGACGCCACGTGCGTGAAGCTGCTGAGGCTGTGCCGCGACGTGATCCCGGCCGACGGTCGGCTCCTCGTGGTCGACGCGGTGATCCCGCCCGGCAACGAACCCCACCCGGCGAAGATCGTCGACATGGTGATGATGGGCGTGCTCACGGGCCGCGAGCGCACCGAAGAGGAGTTCGCCGCGCTGCTCACCGCCGCCGGCTTTGCCCTCAGCCGGGTCATACCCACCTACAGCATGCTCGCCATCGTCGAAGGCCTGCCCGTCTGAGACCAGAGGTCAGGCAACCATGCCGCCCTGGTCGGTCTTGCGAGCCGACCAGGGCTTCGCGGTCGCGGGATGGACAGCGCATTGCTGCACCTGAGGCTATTCCTCGGCGATCTCTCGGATGAGTTGTTCGACGCGTCTGCGGGCATCGGGGTACGAGTAGCGCGCGTCTTCGGGCACGCCGATTGCGTTCCAGAGCTGCTCCCAGTCGTCCCACTCCGGCAAGACGGGTGGCCACGTGTGCTTGTTGCCGTAGTCGAAGGTGTCTTCGCAAGCTGCCAAGGTGCTCGCGAGCCCAGCGTTCGTGGCAAGGCGTTCACCAAGTCTGCCCGCGAAGCCCCCTCGCGAGGCTCGGGCAGCGACGTCGAAGCGGATCTCCAAGCTCGTGCCGCCCTTGAACGCGAGCCGTGGTGCCCCGTCTTGGTCGAGTTCATCGAGCATCGTTGCCAGCACTGAGACTGCAACCAGCCGCCTGAGCCGGCCAGCGGTCGCCCGGTCTTCTAGGACGTCGCGCAACCATGCGTCGAGCAGCCGGTCCAGGTGGGCCACGTTGCCGGGACGTCGATCAGACGGCACGGCCGCTCCCGCGATCGGCGCCTGGAAGGGAACGGTCGTAGAGGCGAACGAGGAGCCGTGCTGCGGAGGGCGCACCGATGTGTTCGCGTGCTTGTGCGCGCCGGATCGCCTGCTCGATCATTTCGCCGGCAACACCCCAGTCGAATGGACTGTCTGATCGCGACGGCGGGAGACACAACTGGCACGCCGTGAACTTCGTCGCGTTCGGAGATCGCTATCCGTACGGGGTGGATCTGATAGCGCTCACCTCCCGCTCGACGCGGCCGGTACTCCGGCGGCACCGCGACGTGGATCCTGCGTGGGTTGACGTCGGCCAGATCCCAGAGCAGCAGCGCCCACTCGCCCGCGATCAATCCGCGGCCCTTCGCCCGCCACGATCACCACGCCGATGCCCAGGAGCGCCACCACCGCCGAGGCGAGAGGACCGCTGAAGTAGAGCGCGAACAGGCCTTGCAGGAACACGAGCGTGCCGAGCACTCCGATCACCAGCACCGGGGTGCGGTGCAGGGCCAGCGCGGCGAGCACGATGCCCGCGGCCGTCACCATCCCGACGGGCGCGACGGCCCGTTCGGACAGATCGGACAGCAAGGCACTGACGGCGAGCAGGCCGAGCGCGGCGAGCATCAGCGTGAGCAGTTGCGGGCGGAGCCTTCCTCGGGCCGCGAGCGCCCCGGCTGCGAACGCCGCCACCCACAGGGCGATACCGGCGATCCACGGACGCAGATCGACGTACGACGCCGACGAGATCGCCAGCACCATCGCCCCGGCGACCGTGGTGAGGAGCTGGAGCGGGCGTTCAAGGTTGCGCCACAGCACGAAGCCGACCGCCAGCACCACCGCGCTGATCGCCATCGCGATCAGCTCGGGCGTGTCGACCCCCGCCGCGTGGACGCTCACGCCGGTCGTCAGGGCGACACCACCGACCGCCACCAGCCACAGGAAGCCGGCGAGACGCTCGGCGCCCCGCTCGCTCATCGCGTGCAGCATGCGGCCAGCGACCAAGCCGACGACGCCGACGACCACGCCGACGAGGATCCGCGCCGCGGCGGGCATCGACTCCCAGCTCTGGACGACCAGGAACGCGCCACCGATCAACGCCAGCGCGCTCCCGGCGTAGGCGGCCCGCCTCCGCCCAACGCGCCGCATGGTCATCGAGCCACCGACGCCGATCGTCCTGCACGGCGAGCTTCATCACGCGGCTCCTTCTAGGAACCCGCAACCGCCTTTCCCCAACCTCCCTCGACGAGCACACGAGTCCGTGACGGTTCGGCGATCGTGACGACGAGCGGTCGATCGAGGTCGTCCTCCACGACGAACCATCCGCCCTCCGGGGACCACACCGGCAGACCGAACGTGTACGTGCTCCGAGCACGCACCGAGAGCAGCGACCGCGTGCCCTGATCGGTCTGCAGGGTCACCGTGAACCGACCGTTCGTCGACGAGGTGGTGACGACCTCGCCCTTCGGACCGACGGACCGAGCGCGAGGCGCCAGGCCGACCCGGCCTCGGCCCCGGGCACGGGCTCGGGCACGGGCCAGAAGGGCTACGGTCGGCCCGGTCACCGACTCAGGGGGTGCCCGATGCCACAACTCTTCACCCGTCGCAAGATGATCGGCGTCGGCGGTGCCACCGCACTCGCGCCGATCGCCACGATGAGCGCCGTCGCCCGGGCCGCAGCACCGACGGACACCGTCACCGGACCCGTCATCGTGCTGATCGAGCCGATCCGGGTCTTCGATTCACGCACTGCGCCGCCCGGGCTCGGCGGCGGCAAGCTCGTCTCCGGGAGCTCCAACGGCGTGTCGGTGGGCCTCCTCGTCGAGCGAGGACTCGTCACCGATCCCAGGGCGGTCTTCGTCAACGTCACGATCACCGACACCGAGGGAGCCGGGTACCTGGTGGTCCGGGCGTCGGACCTGGTCGGCGATCGCCCCCTCCCACGCACGTCGAACATCAACTGGTCGACCAACGGGCAGACCCTGGCGAATCTCGTCGTGACGACCGTGGGCGGGGAGAACACGCTCGAGGTGCACGCGGGCGGCAGCGGACGCACCCACTACATCCTCGACGTCCAGGGCTTCATCCCCGCCGTCGCGAACTAGAGCAGGCTCGGCAACACGAGAGCCCCGATCGATGTGTCGAGTCCGCACGACCGGTCGCGAACCGCGGCCGGCGGTAACCCGACTGCAACCCACGTAGCGGGTCCGGCCGGTCGACGGCGGTGCATCGCCGGTCAGTTCCTGTGAGACATACACGCTGCTCACGGCGCCGAGACGGTCACGGCGGTCACCAGCGGACAGGGGTGTCGTTTCGCTCATGACCCGAAGGTCATAAGTTCAAATGGGTGCGGCTCTGCTGGAGTGACTATGCGGCGGCTGGTAGGGCGGTGTCGGTGTAGCGGGAGCGGTGGATGCGTTCGTGTTCTTGGTCGAGGTGGAATTGCCAGTAGGCGTCGAAGTCGCCGTTGGCGTTGACCGCTCGGAGTTTGAGGATGGCTTCGGCTCCGTGAGCGCTCCAGCGGGCTCCGGTGATGTCCATGCGGTCGGCGACGAGGTAGCGGCAGGTTCCCTCGATGACGCCGGTGGCGATGGGCCAGCCCGCCTGCAGCGCCCGGGGGTAGTCGAGGTATCGGGCTTTGTTGGTGAGGTAGGTGGCGCAGGTGTCGGCCTTGATGCGTTTGATCTTGGCGAGCTTGGTCGCGGTAGCTCGCCGGCGGATCCCGGCGGCCACTTGGCGTGCTCGTCCGTGGAGGATGAGGAGTGCTTTGTCTCGGACCCAGGTCTCGGCGGCGGGGTCGCCTTCGTTGTAGAAGCACCACGCGGCTCCCCACAGGTATTCGAGGACGTGGATGAAGTCGATGACGATGGGAACGTCGACGTGTCGTTGTCGGGCTTCGGTGGTGATGCGGTCGATCTGGTGGTTGTTGCCGTCGACCAACGCGACCCAGCGGCGCTGGTGGCCGGGGTCGCGTCGGGTGGCTTCGTCGAACACGTGGCCAACGACGACCGCAGCGTCGTGGACCACGCTGGCTGTCACCCACTTGGCCCGCGCTCGGGGCGGGGGCGGAGCAGGCCCGCCGTCGTGGCCGGCGAACACGTCTTGGGGGCCGCGGGGCACAGGGGTGAGGTCGTAGACCGCGCCCACCTCGGCCAGGCGTTTGCGGTTGCGTTTCTCGCCTTTGGACAATCGGTTGGTGAGCTTGGGTGGCCGCGGCCGCGGCTTTGGCGGTGGCCGCACGCAACTCGTCGGGACGCATCACGATCCCTTTGCCATCAACAGAGATCACCAACACGTCG
>JAYVMH010000116.1:0-8555 GCA_043759015.1 Actinomycetota bacterium | reverse complement strand
ACACCGATCAGGCCGCCGACCCGCGCCGGATCACCGATCCGCACGACCCGCGCCTGCAGCACTGGGAGGGGGTGCTCCCCGGGTTCGAAGAGCTGCTGTGCCTCGACGAGCGCCACGAGCCCTGGCTGCATTGGCTGCGTGAGCTCGGCCACGACGTGACCGACGCCGACGACATGCTCGCCACCGAGCACTCCCGGCCCGCCGAACACTCGGTCACCCAGTTCATGACCGACCGGTTCCTCGAATGGCTCGGTGGACAGGACGGCCCCTGGTTCGCCCACACGTCCTACATCCGCCCCCACCCGCCCTACGACGCTGCCGGCCACTACGCCACGATGTACGACCCGGCCGAATGCCCGCTCCCGGTGCCGCCCGGCACCGACCTGCATCCGATGCACCGGTTCCTGCTCACCATGGAGATCTCCGCCGCGCCGACCGAACCCGCCGAGATCGCCCACCTCCGATCGCAGTACTACGGGATGATCAGCGAGGTGGACCATCACGTGGGTCGCATCTGGCAGGCCCTGCGCGACCGCGGCGAATGGGACAACACGATCGTGATCATCACCGCCGACCATGGCGAGCAGCTGTGCGATCAGGGCCTGATCCAGAAGCTCGCCTTCTTCGAGCCCAGCTACCACATCATCGGGCTCATCCGCGATCCCCGACACCCACACGGATTCGGGCAGGTCGTCACCGACTTCACCGAGAACGTCGACATCATGCCGACGCTGTGCGAGGCGCTCGGTCAACCCGTGCCCCTGCAGTGCGACGGTCTGCCGCTGACGCCCTTCCTGCGCGGCGAGCAGCCCGAGAACTGGCGCACCGCGGCGCACTACGAGTGGGACTGGCGCGACGTGTACATCAAGCTCGGGACGCACGAATGGCCGTGGGATCGCCGGCTCGAACGGCAGAATCTGGCGGTGCTGCGCAACGATCGCTACGCGTACGTCCAGTTCGGTGACGGCGACTGGCTGTGCTTCGACCTCGCCGCCGACCCGACGTGGCGCACGAAGGTCACCGATCCAGCGATCGTGCTGCCCCTCGCCCAGGAGATGCTCGTCTGGCGCCAGCAGAACCTGGACCGCCAGCTCACCGGCGTGCTGCTGCACGACGGGCCGAAGGGACGGATGCCAGATCCGGCGCCGGCCTGAACGGTCAGCGGACGAGGCCGGCCATCACGTTGATGGTCGTGCCGACGATGATGGCGCCGAAGAGGTAGGACACGAGCGCGTGACGGGTGACGGTGCGGCGGACCTTCGTGCCGAGGATGTCTGTGTCGCTGACCGCGAACGACATGCCAACCGTGAACGCCATGTAGGCGAAGTCGTGGTAGTCGGGCGCCTCGTCCGTGTGGAAGTCGATGCCCCCTTCGGGGTCGCGGTAGTACAGGTGCGCGTAGCGCAGCGTGTACATGGTGTGGACCACGAACCAGGCGAGCACCACGTTGAGCACGGACGACACCGTCAGCAGGGCGGCCCACGGCTGATGGACATGACGAGCCTTTGCCAACCCGAACGCCATGCCGACGAGGCTGACGGAACTTGCAGTGGTCATCACCACGAGCGCGGGCCCGTGGCTGTTGTCCTCGCTCGCCGCCCACCGTTGCGTCGTCGCCGCATCGGCCGGCCACACCTCCGTCCACGTCCACACAAGCAGCGCGACCGCCATCGAGTTCCACCCGCTCGCGAGCGCGAACTCCCACGGCGACGTGAACGCGAGGACGATGCCGACACCGAGCCCGAAGACGAGGCAGACGTTCACCCGTCGGCGAGCCGACACCTGTTGCTGACCGAGGAAGTTCATCTCAGGAGATTCTCTCGTACTGGAGATCCGTCGCCGCGCGACCCTCGTTGCGGCCGCGTTGCTCGAACCGCGTGACCGGCCGCCACTCGGGACGAGCCACCACGCCGCCCGCCAGACGCGGTTCGTCGGCGAACACGCGCTGCGTGTGGCGGACGTAGCCGTCGATGTCGGACGCAAGGTGCAGCGTGCCACCCGGACCAAGCCGATCCGTCAAGGCCTCGACGACGGGGGGGCGAACCAGGCGGCGGTGCTGTTGGCGTTGTTTGGGCCACGGGTCGGGGAACCAGATTCGGACGCCGGCGAGCGAACCGAAGGGAACTCGCGGCAGGAAGTCGAGCACGTCGCCCTCGACGACACGGACATGACGCCACCCGTTCTCCTCGATCGCTTCGATCACCCGCGCCACCCCCGGCGTGTGAACCTCGACGCCGATGAGTGCTTCTCTCGGCCGGTCGCGGGCCATCGCCACCAAACCCTCGCCGCCACCGAACCCGATGTCCAGCACCACGGGGTCGCGCGATCCGAAGACCGCGACGAGATCGAGCGGGGCGCCGACGACGTCGAGCCGCCACTTCGGCGCGGCGCGCTCGAACGCTTCAGCCCGCGCAGCCGACAACCCCCGGCGGCGTGGGCGAAAGCTGCGGGCATACGGGGGCGGCGAGTCCACGGTCCATTCCTACCCTCACATTCCCCTCCTTTTGCGCACGCTGCCAGTACACCCCTACCGCTACTGTCGCCCGCGATGGAACGACAGCGCCTCCCCGTCGTCGCATCGCTGATGGCGTTGGGTGCCGGGGTCGTGTGGAGCTTCGGCGCGATTGCGAGCCGCAAGGCGGCCGGCGCCGACGCGTTCCAGTACATGATCTGGCGGTCGGTCGGCATCATCGTCGTCGTCGAGGTCCTCGCTGCGATCCAGGGTCAGCCGTTCCCCACGAGACGAGCGTGGACGAGTGGCAAGGTGATGCGCTACGCCAACCTCGGCTTGTTCCTCGCCTCGATCGCGTTCGTCTACGCCCTCAAGTCCACCACACCGTCGAACGCCGCGTTCCTCGGATCGCTCACCCCGCTGGTGGCCGTGGCGTTCTCCAGGTTCCTGGGCGAGCGCATGTCCAGATCGACGATCGCCGCGCTCCTCGTCGGGCTGTGTGGTCTCGTGATCACCGTGGTGAGCGACCTCGCCGCGGGCAACATGGTCGGCAACGCCAGTGCGTTGGCAGCGTCGTTCGGGTTCGCTCTCTACACGGTCTGCCTCCGCACCGACACTGCGCGCGACTGGTCGCCCGTACTTCCGGGCTACGGACTGATGATGATCATCGTGTGCGCCCTCGTGACCCTCGCCAAGGGCAAGACGCTCGTGCCACCC
Organism: Actinomycetota bacterium; assembly: GCA_043759015.1. Taxonomy (GTDB): domain Bacteria; phylum Actinomycetota; class Acidimicrobiia; order Acidimicrobiales; family Ilumatobacteraceae; genus UBA668. The sequence continues at coordinate 5,386 of JAYVMH010000116.1, read as the reverse complement.
GCGGGCGACATCTCGCTCGCGCTGTTGCACGGGGCAGTGTTCATCGTGGTCGGGACGGTGATGTTCAACCGCGCCGCCAAGGAGCTGCCGGCGGTGCCGATGACCGTGTTCGCGCAGACGGAGATGGTGTTCGTGCCCATCTGGGGGCTCATCGTCCTCGGCCTGCACCCCAAACCGCTCACCCTGTTCGGCGGTGCGCTGATCTTCGGCGCCGTCGTCGGCAAGGCCGTCTACGACGCCGCCGTCGGCCGGCCGAGCGAGTTCACGGCCGCGCCCGACGTGCCGCTGCTGTGACCTCACGGACGTGACAATCTGTGCACATGACGCGTGAATGTTGGCTCGTGAGCAACGGCAACGTGCTGGCCAGCGCCGAGCTCGCCGAGTCGCACGCCGACCGCGGGCGAGGCCTCATCGGGCGCGACGGCATCGAGGGCGCGCTCGTGTTGGAGCGAACGAAGTGGGTCCACACGTTGGGCATGAAGTTCGCGATCGACGTCGCCCACCTCGACAGCACCGGCCTCGTCGTCAAGATCTCCCACGTGCGGCCGCACCGGCTCGGTGCGTACGTCCGCGGTGCGGCTCGGGTGGTGGAGGCGCAGGCCGGCGCATTCGAGCGATGGGGCCTGCGGCTCGGCGACATCGTGGAGCTTCGCGAGTGACGGGTCGGTTGGTGCTCGTGAGCACACCGATCGGCAATCTCGGCGACCTCCCACCGCGTGCGATCGAGGCATTACGTGCGTGTGCGCTCATCTGCTGCGAGGACACGCGACACAGCGGGAAGCTCCTCTCCCACGCGGGCGTGAGCGGCGTGCGTCTCGCTGTCGCGAACGAGCACACCGAGGACGCCCGCGCATTGGAGGTGCTCGCCCTGCTCGCCGGCGGACACGACGTCGGTGTGGTCACCGACGCCGGTACGCCGGGGATCAGCGACCCAGGGATGCGGTTGGTGGCAGCCGCGGTTCGAGCCGGGCACATCGTCAGCGCCGTGCCTGGTCCGGCGGCGCTCGTGATGGGCCTGGTGCTGAGCGGCTTCGACACCGCTCGATTCGTGTTCGAGGGCTTTCTGCCACGCACCGGCCGAGAGCGCAACGATCGAATCGCCGAGCTGACGCAGGAACGACGGACCGTCGTGCTCTACGAGGCGCCCCATCGGGTCGCCCGCACGATCGACGACCTCACCGGCGCCTGCGGCGGTTCGCGAAGGGTGTCGCTCGCACGAGAGCTCACCAAGCTCCACGAAGAAGTGTGGCGGGGCACGTTGGACGACGCCGTCGCCCACCTCTCGGCCATTGCCCCACGCGGAGAGTACGTGGTGGTTCTCCAAGGAGCACCCGCGCCGCTGGAAGCCACCGACGGGATGATCCTCGACGCGTTACACATGGCACTGCGGGGCGGCGCCGATCGGAGGTCGGCGATCGCTACGGTGATGTCGTCGACCGGTGCGAACAAGCGCCGGGTCTACGACCTCGCGCTCACGATTCCCCGAGCCGGTCGCCACGCAGACGATGAGTGATTCCCCCCGCTACCCCACCGGTCCGAGCGCAGCGTTCTTCGATCTCGACCGCACCCTGATCAGTGGCTCCAGCGCGTTCGTGCTCGGCATCGCCGCCTGGCGCGGCAAGCTCGTGCCCACGCACCAGTTCGTCCGCGACGCGTTCAGCGCGCTCAGCTTCGTCCTGTCCGGCGCCGACGACGACACCTCCGCCAACGTGCGCGACCGCATGCTCGGCGCCGTCACCGGTGTTCGCCTCGACGACCTCGTCGCGTTGAACGCCGAGATCGTGCCGAAGCTCATCGACCGGGTTCGGCCGGAGTCGATGCGACTGATCGAGCAGCACCGCGAAGCCGGCAGGGCCACCTACATCATCTCCGCATCGCCGGTCGAGCTCGTCGAACCGCTGGCGAAGGCGCTCGGGATGACCGCCGGGATCGGCACGCGCAGCAAGATCGTCGAGGGCACGTACTCCGGCGAGCTCGACGGTCCGTTCTGCTACGCCGAGGGCAAGGTCGAAGCCATCGCCGACATCGCCGCCCGTGAGAACTTCGACCTCGAACGGTGCTGGGCCTACAGCGACTCCGCGAGCGACCTTCCCATGCTGCGCGCCGTCGGCCATCCGGTTGCCGTCAACCCCGACGCCAAATTGGAGCGCATGGCCGGACAGGAGGGCTGGCCGATCGTCGAGTTCCACCAGCGCAGCAAAGCTGTCATCCGCCGCACCACGCAGGCAGTCGGCGCGGTCGGCCTCGCCGCCGGCGGTTTCGCCACCGGCATCAAGTGGGCCCGCGCTCGCTAGCCATGTCACCGCGGGCGCGGACGCTCACAACGGGGCGAGACCGAGCTGTCGGGATTGGGCCACGAGGCGTCCGGTGGAATCCCAGACCTCACCGTCCTCGTTGAGGAACCCACCCTGCACGAACTGTGAGCGAAAGACGCATCGAACCGGCCCCGGCGCCGGGATTCCGCGCACGTGCACGGTGTACTCGACTGTGGGCACCCAGCCCGGCGGCATGTCCAGGTGGAACACCGCCGGTGGGAACGCGTCGCACACCATCAGCAGCGCGAGCGTGTCGATCGGCCTGCCGTCGGCGAACGAGAACCAACCGGCCATCTCGGCGACGCCGAGCTTGTCGTTCAGTGTTGTGTCGTCGCGAACCCAGCCGGCGTGGTCCGGGTGGATGCGCACCGCCAGGTGGCCCATCATCGCCACGTTCACCGGACCCTGCTGCACCGCCCGCGGGATGCAGTCCTCGAACGGTGGAAGATCGGGCGGACCACCCGCGAGGTGTTCGTAGCCCGAGGAGTCGCCCGCAAGGTCGCCGAACGCACCGACCAGCTGCAGGAGCGTGGTGTCGTCGTGGCGAAGGCCTGCGGCGACGGTGGCGAAGCGCCGGCCGCGCTTGACGACGGACCCGTCGAGCTGAACGGTGCCCGGCTTGCCCGGCGACAGGTAGTGGCCGGTCACGCTGATCGGGTCGGGGCGCCCGGCGAGTGCGCGCATCCCCCTCGTGGCGAGCGCCATCAGGTAGCCGCCGTTGGCGTTCCCGTTGATGTCCCACCCGTCGTGGATCACCCCGGATCCGTCGTCCGCCACGTACGTTGCGTCATCGAACTCACTCATCGTCGCCAATACTGATCCCCGTCGGTCGCAACGGCACCATCGGCGAGCAGCCGCTGGAGGTGCTGCTCGATCGATCGCCGCTCGACCGACTCGCCGAACATCGCCGGGCGGGTGCCCGGGCGGTAGACGATCCCCCGCTCGACCAGTACGTCGAAGGTGGCGGGTGATGCCAGAAGGTCGAGCAGCGCGTGCTCGCGGCGGGCGAACACCGCGATGTACCGGTCGACCGCGGCACGAAACGCCTCGTGACCGTCGATCACGCCCTTGTGATGGAACGTCACGTAGTGGTCCGCGACGAGGTCGCGGACCATGGAGAGCGTCGATCCGAACTCGGCCAGGCTGGACGACGCATCGCCGTAGTAAGGACCGAACGTCGTCAGGTCGATGTCACCCGTGACGACCACCCGGCAGCCGTTCGTGGACTCGATGAGGAACACCGTGTGCCCCGACGTGTGCCCCGGTGCGTGCACCGCCTTCACCGTCACGTCGCCGAGATCGATGGTGTCGCCATCATCGAAACCGATCGCGTTCGGCCATCCGAGGAAGTGGAACCGCTCCTGGACGAACGACGTCATCGATGGCCACACCGCCGTCGGTATGCCGTACAGGCGCATCAGGTCGTCCACGTCTCGGAGCGCGGCGAGGTCCGCGCGATGGACACGAACGTCGTCGGTCACCACCGACGACAACCCCGCGGCATGGTCCTCGTGCGTATGGGTGAGGAGCACGGTGTCGACGCGAAGCGTGGGCGTGGCGTTGCGGATCGACAGCGCAGGGTCGATGAGCACCGAACCACCCGAACCGCGCACGTGCACGCTGTTGCCGTCGGGGTACTTGCCCTGTTCGTGACCGAACAGCACGGTGACGTGCGAGCCGAGTTGACGCTGGGCGACGACCATCGGTTGAACGTATCGGGCGAAAGCGCTTGCCCTCGCAGCCGAAGTCGGGCGTATCCTGGCGGGATGACGTCCCAGGCGTTCGCTCGTCGAATGTGCACCGGCTCCTGACCCAGCCGTTGTTCGCCATTCCCCGAAAGGACCTCTCGTGACCCGCTACTTCCTCACCACGCCGATCTACTACGTCACCGCCAAGCCGCACCTCGGCCACGCGTACACGACGATCATCGGCGACGCCCTCGCCCGCTGGCACCGATTGCTCGGCGACGACGTGCACTTCCTCACCGGCACCGACGAGCACGGCCAGAAGGTGGCCGACTACGCCGCGGCCGCGGGCAAGAGCCCCCAGGAGTTCGTCGACGAGATCGCTCCGCTCTACTCGAACGCGTGGCACCGGCTCGGGATCAGCAACGACGACTTCATCCGCACCACCGAGGAGCGGCACAAGATCGGTGTCGCCGAACTGCTGCAACGCTGCTACGACGCCGGCGACATCGAGCTCGACGTGTACAAGGGCAAGTACTGCGTCGCGTGCGAGGAGTACTACACCGACGACGAGCTCGATCCCGGTGATCTGTGCCGGATCCACAAACGGCCCGTCGAGTACTACGAGGAGGAGAACTACTTCTTCCGCCTCAGCCGCTTCCAGCAGCGCCTGCTCGACTGGTACGACGCCCATCCGGGCGCGATCAAGCCAGAGTTCCGCGGCAACGAAGCGCTCGGGCTGATCCGTGGCGGCCTGCGCGACTTCTCGGTCAGCCGCACGAGCCTCAAGTGGGGCATTCCGCTGCCGTGGGACGCCAAGCACGTCGCGTACGTGTGGTTCGATGCGCTCGCCAACTACATCACCGCCGTCGGCTTCGGCACCGACGCCGATCGGTTCAACAGCTGGTGGCCGGGCCACCACCTCATCGGCAAGGACATCATCCGCCACCACTGCGTCTACTGGCCGGCGATGCTGATGAGCGCGGGCATCGAGCCGCCCGCAGGATGGGGCGTCGGCGGATGGTTGCTCGCCGGCGGCGAGAAGATGAGCAAGACGAGCGGCAACGTCGTGAACCCGCTGGAACTGGTCGACGAGATCGGCCTCGACGGCTTCCGCTACTACGTGCTGGCGGAGACGCCGTACGGCAGCGACGGTGACTTCACGTACGAGGGTCTGATCGCCCGCTACAACAGCGACCTCGCCAACAACCTGGGCAACCTGCTGCAGCGGGTGGTCACCGTCGTCGGCAAGAAGTGCGACGGCATCGGCCCCGCACCCTCGCCCGACTCGCCACTCGCCACGGCGGCATCGGCGGCCTACACCGCGACCGCTGCCGCGTGGGACGACGTGCAGCCGAGCCGCGCGCTTGACGCCACCTGGAGCCT
>JAYVMH010000115.1:0-8566 GCA_043759015.1 Actinomycetota bacterium | reverse complement strand
TCGACGTCCTCGTGCGCACCTCCGGCGAGTTGCGCATCTCCAACTTCATGCTCTGGCAGAGCGTCGGGTCCGAGGTGTACTTCTCCGACAAGGCCTGGCCCGACTTCGACGGCGACGAGCTCGACGCCGCGCTCGCTCTCGTCCGTTGACCAGGTCGGTCGGATGAAGATCAAGGCAGCGCTCGACGCGGTGACGCACGCGTTGCCCGCCGCGGAGGACCGTCCGGGTCAGCAGCAGATGGCCCAGGCCGTGGCGGATGCGATCGAAGGCGGCCGCCACCTCGTGGTGCAGGCGGGCACCGGTACCGGCAAGACGATCGGCTACCTGGTTCCCGCGATCCTCGCCGACCGCACGGTCGTGGTCGCCACGGCGACCAAGGCGCTGCAGGACCAGCTGGCCACCAAGGACCTGCCGTTCCTGCAGGAACACATGGATCACCCGTTCGAGTGGGCTGTCCTCAAGGGTCGCAGCAACTACCTGTGCCGCCAACGGGTCGACGAGCTCCAATCTCGCGACAAGGGCCAGATGGAGATCGAGGAGTTCGCGGCCACCACGCGGGTGGAGATCAACCGCCTCGTCGAGTGGTCGAAGCACACGCCGTCGGGCGACCAGGCCGAGTTGACCTGGGCGGCGAGCGATCGCGCCTGGCAGGCGGTGAGCGTCGGCTCCGACGAGTGCCCCGGCGCGAGTCGGTGCCCGAAGGGCCCGGTGTGCTTCGCCGAGGCAGCCCGCGACCGTGCCGCCGAGGCCAACGTGATCGTGGTCAACATGCACCTCTACGGTCTCGACGTCGGTTCGGGCGGGGTGATCCTGCCCGAACACGACGTGCTCGTGGTCGACGAGGCGCACCAGCTCGAGGACATCATGAGCGACACGGTCGGGCTGGAGATCGCCGTCGGTCGGTTCACCAACCTGGCCGCGGCGTTGAAGCGCATCCTCGACGACCCTGCGGTGGTCGGCCCGATCGCGGAGGCCGGCGTGGCGGTTCGCGACACGTTGTCGCCGTTGTTCGGCCAACGCCTTCCCGTCCCGTTCCCTGCCCCTGTGCAGGAGCTCCTCGTGACGCTGCGCGGCCGGGTGCAGCGCGCCCAGGACGCGCTGCGAGCGATCGAGACCGACGTGGACGACGCCAAGCAGCGCAAGCTCCGCGGTCAGCAGCTCGCCACCCGCCTGCAGGAGAGCATCGACCTCGCGCTCGGCGAGTTGAAGGGGTACGTCGCCTTCGTGGGTGGCGGGCCCGACTACCCGCGTCTGGAGATCGCGCCGCTCGACGTCGGGCCGGTGCTGGCCTCCGGGGTGTGGGGGCGACGCACGGCGATCCTCACCAGCGCCACCATCCCCGCATCGCTCGGCGCGCGGGTCGGGTTGGCGGAGGGCGCGTACGACGACCTCGACGTCGGCAGCCCGTTCGACTACGAACACCACGCGCTGCTGTACTGCGCGCTCCACATGCCCGACCCGCGTTCGCCCGCCTACGCCGCGGCGGTGCACGACGAACTGGTGGCACTCATCGAGGCCGCGGGAGGGCGAACGCTCGCGCTGTTCACGAGCTACAAGGCGATGGACGCGGCCGCCCAAGCCGTGCGCGCTCGCGTGTCGTTCCCTGTCCTCAGCCAGCGCGACCTGCCCAAGACCGCGCTCGTGCGCGCGTTCAGCGACGACGAGCACACGTGCCTGTTCGCGACCTCGGGCTTCTTCCAGGGTGTCGACATCCCTGGGCGCACCCTCAGCCTGGTGGCGATCGACCGCATCCCGTTCCCCCGACCGGACGACCCGCTGCTCAGCGCCCGCCGCGAGCTCCTCGGCGCGGCGGCTTTCGGCCAGATCGACCTCCCCCGCGCCTCGATGCTGCTCGCCCAGGCGACCGGCCGCCTCATCCGCAACGCCACCGACCGCGGTGTCGTGGCCGTGATGGACCCACGCTTGGGCAAGGCCAACTACCGATGGGCCATCGTGAACGCGCTGCCCCCGATGCGGCGGACCCGCGAACGGGCGGACGCCATTGCGTTCCTGCGCGAGATCACCGGCTGAGCAACCGTCGCGAGCACGCGTCTAGTGTCCCGCACGTGGGTGAGCTCGTTCATTGCACGGTCGTCGGCGGGGTGGCCACCATCACGCTGGACTCACCGGCCAACCGAAATGCGCTGTCGCGACAACTCGTCGGCGAGCTGAACAGCGCGCTCGATCGCTGCGAGCGGACCGATGTGCGGGCGGTGGTGCTCACCCACACGCCGCCGGTGTTCTGCGCCGGCGCCGACCTCAAGGAGCGTGCCGCCGGCACGGCCGACGCACAGGCCGCGGGCAACCCGATGGCGGACGCGATGCAGCGGCTGGGCACGATGGCGGCGGTCACGATCGCGGCCGTCGACGGCCCGGTTCGCGCCGGCGGCATCGGGCTGATGGCTGCCTGCGATCTCGTCGTCGTCCATCGCACGGTCTCGTTCGCGCTCACCGAGGTTCGCATCGGGGTGGCACCGGCGATCATCAGCGTGCCGATCCTCGCCCGCTGCGGCTGGAGCAAGTTGGCCGCTGCGTTCCTCACCGGCGAGCCCTTCGATGCCGACACCGCCCGCGACATGGGGTTGATCACCCATGTCAGCGACGATGTTGCGGCCACGGTGGCCACCCTCGTCGACGGCGTGCTCGCCGGCGCTCCGGGCGCGGTCGCCGTCGCGAAGCGGCTGCTGCGCCAACCATCCACCGACATGGCGGCGATGACCACCCTCAGCGAGTCGCTGTTCCGCAGCGCGGAGGGGATGGAAGGCATGTGCGCGTTCGCCGAGAAGCGGCCCCCCTCCTGGACCGTGAAGTCGAGCGCCGTTGATGTTGACTGACGTGGAGGTCGACTGACATGCCGGTGCTCCCCGACCGGGTGATCGAGACCGACGATGCGTTCCGAGCCAGCCGCGACTCGTTGCTGCGCCAGATCGCCGCGCACGACGAACAGCTCGCACTGGTGAACCAGGGCGGCGGCGCGAAGTACGTCGCACGCCATCGGGCACGGGGCAAGATGCTCGTGCGCGAACGGATCGAAGCGCTCCTCGATCCCGGCGCGCCGTTCCTCGAGCTCTCCCCTCTCGCCGCCTACGGCAGCCAGTTCCCGGTCGGCGCCGGCGCGGTCGCCGGCATCGGTGTGGTGGAGGGCGTCGAGTGCATGATCTCGGGCAGCGACCCGACGATGCGCGGCGGCGCCAGCAACCCGTACACGCTGAAGAAGAACCTGCGCGTCGGCGAGATCATCTTCGAGAACCGCCTTCCCGCCATCTCACTGACGGAGTCCGGCGGCGCCGATCTTCCGACGCAGAGCGAGATCTTCGTGCCAGGGGGTCGCGGGTTTCGCGACATCACCAACGCGTCGGCCGCCGGCATCCCCCAGATCTCGCTGGTGTTCGGCAACTCCACCGCCGGTGGAGCGTACGTGCCGGGCATGAGCGACTACGTCGTGATGATCAAGGAGCGCTCGAAGGTGTTCCTCGGCGGCCCACCGCTGGTGAAGATGGCCACGGGCGAGGACACCGACGACGAGAGCCTGGGCGGGGCCGAGATGCACGCGCGCATCAGCGGCCTCGCCGACTACTTCGCCATCGACGAGATGGACGCGATCCGCCTCGGTCGCCAGATCGTGAAGCGGTTGAACCACCGCCGGCTCGGCCCGCCGCCACGCGGCGCCGGGCTCCCGCCGCGCTACGACGCGGAGCAGCTGCTCGGCATCCCGTCCGCGGATCCGAAGGTGCCGTTCGACCCGCGCGACGTGATCGCGCGGATCGTCGACGACAGCGACTTCGACGAGTTCAAGCCGCTCTACGGTACGTCGCTCGTCACCGGCTGGGCCGAGCTCCACGGCTATCCGATCGGGATCCTGGCCAACCATCGGGGCGTGCTGTTCAGCGAGGAGAGCGAGAAGGCGGCGCAGTTCATCCAGCTCGCCAACCAGATCGACACACCGCTGCTGTTCATGCAGAACACCACGGGGTACATGGTCGGCAAGGAGTTCGAGCAGCGCGGCATCATCAAGGACGGGGCGAAGATGATCAACGCCGTCTCCAACAGCCGAGTTCCGCACCTGACGATCAACATGGCGGCGTCGTACGGCGCGGGCAACTACGGCATGTGCGGCCGCGCGTACGGGCCACGGTTCCTCTTCGCCTGGCCGAACGCGAAGAGCGCCGTGATGGGCCCGGCGCAACTGGCGGGCGTGATGAGCATCGTGGCGCGCCAGTCCGCGGAGAGCATGGGCAAGCCGTTCGACGAAGAGGCGGATGCAAACTTGCGCCGGCTCGTCGAGGAGCAGATCGAACGCGAGTCGCTGGCGATGTTCATGAGCGGCAAGGTGTACGACGACGGCATCATCGACCCGCGCGACACGCGAACCGTGCTCGGCATGTGCCTGCGCGTCATCCACAACCAGCCGATCCAAGGAACGCGCGGCTACGGCGTGTTCAGGATGTGACGTCGATGCCGGACCGAACCATCCACACGCTCCTCATCGCCAACCGCGGCGAGATCGCGCGGCGGATCATCCGCACCTGTCGCGCGATGGCGATCAGCCCGGTCGTGGTGTTCAGCGACGCCGATGCGGATGCACCGTTCGTCCGCGAGGCCGACGCCGGCATCCGCCTCGTCGGCAACACGGCGAGCGAGACCTACCTGCGCGGCGACTTCGTCGTGCAGGCGGCGCTCAGGCTCGGCGCCGACGCGGTCCACCCCGGCTACGGCTTTCTCTCGGAGAACGCCGAGTTCGCCCAGGCGGTACAGGACGCGGGCCTCGTCTGGGTGGGTCCTTCACCATCGGCCATCGCCGCGATGGGCTCGAAGATCCAGGCCAAGCAGCTCGCCCGCGCCCACGGCGTGCCCGTGGCGCCCGACAACACGGTCGAGTCCCTGGAGGAGATCGGCCTGCCGGCATTGGTGAAAGCGTCCGCCGGCGGAGGCGGCCGTGGCATGCGCATCGTCCGCGCGGCTGCCGACCTCGCCGACGCGATCGCGTCCGCCCAACGCGAGGCGGCGTCCGCGTTCGGCGACGGAACGGTCTTCGTTGAGCGCTACATCGAGGGTGCCCGCCACGTCGAGGTGCAGGTCTTCGCCGATCGGCACGGCCACGTCGTGGCGCTGGGCGAACGCGACTGCACGATCCAGCGTCGCCACCAGAAGGTGCTCGAAGAAGCCCCGTCGCCAGCGGTCGGACCGGCGCTGCGGCAGCGCATGTTCGCCGCCGCGGTCGCGGCCGCCACCTCGGTGGGCTACGAGGGTGCCGGCACCGTGGAGTTCCTCCTCGACCGCAACGGGCAGTTCTCGTTCCTCGAGATGAACACGCGCCTGCAGGTGGAGCACCCCGTCACCGAGCTGGTCACCGGCCTCGACCTGGTGGAGCTGCAACTGCGCGTGGCGCAGGGCGAACCGCTGCCTGATCGGGTGTTGTCGGGCATGGCGACTCGCGGCCATGCGATCGAAGTCCGGCTGTGCACCGAGGACCCGTACCGCGAGTACCTGCCTTCGTCCGGCACGTTCCACGCGGTGGAGTTCCCGCCGATCGACGGCGTGCGGATCGACGGCGCGATCGAGTCGGGAACCGTCGTCTCGGTGTTCTACGACTCGATGGTGGCAAAGGTGATCGCCCACGGCGCCACGCGCGCCGAGGCCGCTCGACGTCTGCACGTGGCGTTGACACGCGCGTCGTTGTGCGGCCCGACCACGAACCGGGCCCTGCTGCTGGATCTGACGGCGCGGCTGACCGCGATCGACGACGAGGTCGACACGGGCTGGCTGGATCGCCAGGACCTCGGCGCCGGGCCTCGTCCGAGTGCCATCGACATCGCTGCCGCCGCGCTGGCCGTCGTACGCGACCACACCGCGGGTCACCGGTTCCCGATCGCATGGCGCAACAACCCGAGCCAGCTGCACGCCCAAGCAGTCGGGCCCTACGTCGTTCGCTATCGGTTCGATCGCGCCGATCTGCTCGACGCGTTGGACGTGGACGGCGAGCCCATCGAATTGGATGCGTTCACCCGCGACCAACTCGACCGTGTGGACGCACGCGTGATCGACGACGTCGTGTACGTGACCGGTGGTCTGTTCGCACTCGTCGTTCCGCCCCGCTTCACCCCGCCCGACGACGCCGGCCGGTCGGGCAGCACGGTGGCGCCGATGCCCGGAAAGGTCGTCCGCGTGCTCGTGGCCGTCGGCGATTCGGTCGTGGCCGGCCAGGCGCTGCTCACCATCGAGGCGATGAAGATGGAGCATCAGGTGGTGTCGCCCACCGCCGGCATCGTGTCGGAGGTGTTCGTCACCGCCGGCCAACAGCTCGATGGTGGTCAGCCGCTCGTCAAGGTCGACCCCGATGCCTGACCACGACGCTCCGGCACGAGCCGCGGTCCGGATCGCCAACTGTTCGGGCTTCTTCGGCGACCGCCTCTCCGCGGCGAGGGAGATGGTCGACGGCGGTCACATCGATGTGCTCACCGGCGACTGGCTGGCGGAGCTGACGATGCTGATCCTGCACAAGCAGCGGTCGCGGAACGCCGAGCTCGGCTACGCGAGCACGTTCCTGACGCAGATGGAACAGGTGCTCGCGACGTGCAAGGAACGTGGCATCAAGGTCGTCACGAACGCGGGCGGTCTCAACCCGAGTGGCTGCGCAGAGCGCGTACGGGCGATCGCGGCAACGCTGGGGCTCGCCGTGAACGTCGCTCATGTCGAGGGCGACGACCTGTTGCCCCGGATCGACGGCCTGCGGCCACAGTTGGCGAACCTCGACACGGGCGAACCCTTGCGCGGCGAGCCGATCACTGCCAATGCCTACCTGGGCGGGTGGGGAATCGCAGCCGCGCTGACGGCGGGCGCGGACGTGGTCGTCTGCCCGCGGGTCACCGACGCCGCGCTCGTCGTCGGACCCGCCGCGTGGTGGCACGGGTGGGACGTGCAGGACTGGGACCGCCTCGCCGGTGCAGTGGCCGCCGGGCACCTGATCGAATGCGGCACGCAGGCCACGGGTGGCAACTACACCTGGTTTCACGAGGTTCCCGAACCGCTGCGGCCGCTCGGGTTCCCGATCGCAGAGGTGGCGGCGGATGGCTCGTCGGTGATCACCAAGCACCCGGGCACCGGTGGCGTCGTCAACGTCGGCACCGTCACCGCCCAACTGTTGTACGAGATCGGTGCACCCGAGTACGCCAACCCCGACGTGATCACCCACTTCGACTCCATTCGCGTCACGCAGGACGCCCACGATCGGGTGCGGATCAGCGGAGTGCTCGGTTCACCCGCACCGGCGACCGCCAAGGTGTGCATCAACCTGGAGGGTGGACACCGGAACCGGATGTCGTTCGTGCTCACCGGGCTGCGCCAGCAGGACAAGGCGCGTTGGTTGGAGGACGCACTGTTCGCCCGGCTGGGTGGGCGGGAACGATTCGACGAGGTCGACGTGCGCTTCGTGCCCGCGCCGAGCAACGCTCGCACCCAGGAGGAGGCCTCGGGCCGCTTGCACGTGAGCGTGAAGAGCACCGACGAACAGCTCGTCGGCCGAGCGTTCTCCAGCGCGGCGATCGAACTCGCGCTGGCCAACTACCCCGGCTTCTTCGCCACCGGCGGTCCCAGCGAGGCCCAGTCGTACGGCATCTACTGGCCCGCGCTGGTCGACGCCGACGAGATCACCGAACGCGTCATCCTCTGGCCCGGTGCGAGTGCCACGCCATCGGTCCGAGTGCCACCCCGCCATGGGAGTGGGTACTCGCACCCCGGGGTGCGAGCACCCACTCGCATCCCGGCGGGCGGTGGCATCGGCCCTCGGCGCGGCGAGGCACTCGGTACGCACTTCGCAGCCCGCTCGGGCGACAAGGGGGGGAACGCCAACGTCGGGATCTGGGCGCGCGACGATGCCGGTTACGCCTGGCTCGCCACCCACCTCTCGGCCGAGATGGTGCGGCGCCTGCTGCCGGAAGCCGCCGAGCTGGAGGTGCGACGCTACGAACTGGCGAACCTCCATGCGCTCAACTTCGTGATCGTCGGACTGTTGGGCGAAGGCGTCGCCAGCAGCACCGCGTTCGACGCCCAGGCCAAGGGGCTGGGCGAGTACCTGCTGAGCCGAATCTGGCCGGACGACTCAACCTGGAGGCACACCCCATCGTCTTGAGGGTGTGATCCTGTCCGCCACACCCACCGATGCGAGGGCTGCCATCGACTTCGACCAGTTCTTCCTCGAGCACCACACGCGGCTGATCGCATGCGGCACCGCGCTGACCCGCGACACCGAACGCGTCCGCGATGCCGCCCAGGAAGCGCTCGCGCGGGCGTTCCGCGACTGGTCCAAGGTGAGCCTGCTCGACCACCCCGGCGCGTGGGTGCGGCGCGTGTTCGTCAACCTGCTCATCGACGAGGGTCGGCGCGACAGCCGTCGCCGAGCTCGAGTCGCCGCCCCGCAGGGTCACATCGATGTCTCCCCGTCCGAGTCACCGCTGCTCGACGCGATTCGTCGCCTGCCCACACGCCAGCGCACCGCCATCGCCCTGCACTACATCGACGACCTCTCGGTCGACGACGTGGCGCGGGTGATGGGGATCGCCACCGGCAC
>JAYVMH010000114.1:0-8575 GCA_043759015.1 Actinomycetota bacterium | reverse complement strand
TGCGACACCCGGCCTCGTGGACCACGGCAACGCCGCGGCCGTTGAGCGCCGCCAGCGGCAGCGAGGGCCTGCTCGCTCGAACACGCGCGCTGCCGCCTCCCTGTACCTGACCGCGCTCGGCGTTGGGCCCGACGAGCGCGATTCGCGCTCCGGGGTCGAGCGGAAGGATGCCACGGTCGTTCTTCAGCAGCACACTGCCGGCGATCGCTGCACGGCGGATGACGGCGCGGGTGTCCGCCGCGTCCTGCGTGATCTCCTCGGCGCCGGTGCGGTCCACGCCGGCCCAATCGAACAACGTCAGCAGGCGGCGCACGGATTCGTCGACCCGCGCCTCGGTCGTGGCGCCCGAGCGCACCTCACCGAGCAGCGCCTCGCCTCGCTCGCGTGGCGGACCTGGCATCTCCAGATCCAGGCTTTCCTCCAGCGAGCGCCCGGCGCTGTGCGTGCCGAACCAGTCGCTGAACACCACACCATCGAAGCCCCACTCGTCGCGCAGGATCGTGCGCAGGAGCTCGTGGTGCTCGCTCGCGTAGGTACCGTTGATCCGGTTGTACGAGCTCATCATCGCCCGCACCCCGCCGCCGCCGTCGTGCACCGGACGCACTGCTCGTTCGAACGGCGCGAGGTACAGCTCGCGGAGCGTGACGTCGTCGACATCGCTGGAGATCGTGTGCCGTTCGAACTCGGTGTCGTTGGCGACGAAGTGCTTGATGCAGCAGGCGACACCCTCGCTCTGCACGCCGCGCACGTAGCCGTTGGCGATCGCCGACGTGAGCACGGGGTCCTCGCTCATGCACTCGAAGTTGCGGCCGCCGATCGGCGTGCGATGCAGGTTCACGGTCGGGGCGAGCAGCACGTGCGCCGACTTCGAGCGTGCCTCGCGTCCGAGCGCGGCACCGACCTCCTCCACGAGCAGCGGATCGAACGTCGCGCCGAGCGACGTGCCGCAGGGGAACGACGCGGAGGCCGGGCCGACCCAGTTCGTGCCGCGCACCCCGGCCGGACCATCGGAGCAACGCATCGGCGGCACACCCGTCACGGCCGGCGTGTGCCAGGCATCCGAACCTGCCAGCAGCGACACCTTCTCCTCCAGCGTCAGCGAGGCGAGCACGGCGTCAACGTCGATCGTCATGGCGGCCAGATTACGCAGCACCGCTCTTGCGGCGACGCCCGGATCACCGGCCGGCCCTCCGCCGTAGGGGTGGGCCCGTGAACCTGTGCCGTGTGGTGACACAATGGCGTCGACAACTGCGGGCATGGCCCTACCGAGGGAACCTCGGTCAGGCCATGACATGAATCAGCGCACGGGCGCCGCCGCGCCTGACCGCAGCGTTCAGCCCGCCGACTTGGCCTGCGGCCAATCAGTCTCGAGCAGATAACGGTTCGATGCCACGCGAAGCCCCCTGCCACGTCGTGATAACGATGTTTCGGCAACTCGGCCTCGGTGGCAAGGTCGTGCTGTGCGTCACTCCGCGGTCGGCAGCGGCACGGAGAAACCGATCTTCGCCCCACCGCCCGAAGCGTTGGCGGCCGACACGGTGCCGCCGTGCGCTTCGACGATCGACTTCACGATCGACAGCCCGAGCCCGGAGCCGGGCTTGCTGCGCATGTTCACCGAGCGGAAGAACCGGTCGAACAGGTGGGGGATCTCCGACTCGACAAGACCCGAGCCGTGGTCGCGGACGGTGACGACGCCGTCGGCGATCGTGACCTCGACGGGTCCGTCGGACGCGAACTTGCAGGCGTTGTCGACCAGGTTCTGCATCGCCCGCTCGAGCGCGGCCGGGCGACCGTCGAGCAACGAGGCATCCGCGGTGACCAGCACGTCGCGGCCGAATCGGCGGCGGGCGCGGTACGCCGCCCGCTCGGCGACGTCGGCGAGGCGGACCGGCTGGATGGGCTCGTCGTCGCGACGGTCCGTCGCCAGCTCGACGAGCTCGTTGACGAGATCCGTGAGCTCGCGGGTCTCGCTGTCGAGATCGTTCAGCAACTGATCGCGCGCATCGGGCGCGAGGCTGTCGAACCGCCGGCGCAGCACCGACACGTTGGTCCGCAAGCTCGTCAGCGGGGTGCGCAGCTCGTGGCCCGCATCCTGCACGAGCTGCTGCTGCTCCTGCTTGCTCCGTTGCAACGCGTCGAGCATTCCGCTGAACGCGCGGCCCAGCTGGCCGGTCTCGTCGGAGCCATCGACCGGCACGTCCACGTCGAGGCGCCCGGTGTTGGCCACCTCGCCGGCGACATCGGTCAATCGTTCGAGCCGCCGCGTGACCTGCAGTGCGATCAGCCACCCGAGCAGGATCGCGGCGAGCGCGACCAGCAACACCGCGACGAGCGTGCTGCGCAGGATGCGGCGGAGCACGTTGTGGCTCTCCACGAGCGACCGGGCGAACTGCACCGCGCCGGCACGGCTGCCGAAGTTCACCCGCACGACGAGCACCCGGTACGGCTCGCCGTCGAGTGTGATGTCGTGGAACGCCTGCGCGTTGGGATCCGACGACGCGGCCACGAACTTGTCCTGATCGCCGACCGGCAACGCACCCGACGCCGGCGACAGGCGGATGTTGCCCTGCTGATCGATCGTCTGCAGCAGCACCTGTTCGAAGCTGCGCGGCCGATCCTGCACGCCGGGCCCGTGGACGTCGCCGTCCTTGTCCGGGTCACCGATCGACGGTTGTTGGAGCAGCGTCTGCGCCGCCGCGTTCAACGAGGTCTGGACCGTCTCCTCCAGCTGGTGCTTGGTGGTCGAGTAGGACGCGACGCCGATCGCGGCTGTCGCCGACACGGCCAGCGCCGTCAGCGCCAGCACGATCTTCAGCCGCAGGCTCAAGCGACACGCACCGTGTACCCGACTCCCCGCACCGTGTGGATCAGCTTGGAATCCTCGGGGCCCTCCAGCTTGCGGCGGAGGTAGGAGATGTAGACGGCGAGGTTCTTGGAGTCGGGACCGAAGTCGTACCCCCAGATGCGGTCGTAGATCGTGCTGTGCTCGAGCACGATCCCCTGGTTGCGCACCAGCAGTTCGAGCAGATCGAACTCGGTCTTGGAGAGCTCGACCTCGCGCTGGCCGCGCCACACCCGCCGCGAGGTCGGATCAAGGCGCAGATCGGCGATCTGCACGGGCTCGCCGCCGTCAGCCTCGTCGTCGGGACGGGCACGCCTGAGCAGGGCGCGCATCCGTGCGAGCAGCTCGTCGAGATCGAACGGCTTGGGCAGGTAGTCGTCGGCGCCGGCATCGAGGCCCGCGACCCGGTCGGGCGTCTCGGTGCGGGCGGTGAGCATCAGCACCGGGATGCGATTGCGTTCGGCACGCAGGACCCGGCACACGGTGAGCCCGTCGAGGTTGGGCATCATCACGTCGAGGATCGCGGCATCGGGCTGACTGGTCTCGATGAGGTTCAGCGCGGCGGCACCATCGGGTGCCTGGATGACGTCGTAGCCCTCCAGCGCGAGCGCGCGTGCCAGCGACTCGCGAATGGCCCGATCGTCGTCGGCGAGAAGAATGCGTCCGCTCATGTGCGCTGCCTTGCTGGTTGCGTCCCGACCGGGGCCTTCCGATCGTAGAACGCATCGGGTCGGCCCACGCTCGGGTCGTCGCTCGATCATCATGCAACCATCGGGTAAGGCGCCTTTGCACCATTCGTGAGAAGAAGGTGAGAACGCCGTCAACCTCGCGGCGGGCCGTTGGCCTGGTCGAATGTGTCCATCAACTTCAGCAGCGCCTGCTCGACGACCTCGCTGAGCGCCGGGTGGATCCACACCTGACCGAGCGCCATCTCGTCGACAGTGGTGCCGAGGTGGATGCCCTGCACCAGTAGTTGCACGAGCACCGACGCCTGGTACCCGATCACGTGGGCGCCGACGACCGTGCGCGTGCGCGGATCGCCGATCAGCTTGCAGAACCCCGACGTGTCCTCCATCGCCCAGCCGTACGCCGCGCCGCCGTAGTCGTGGCTGACGACGCAGAACGGCTCGCCAGACGCCTGGGCCTGGCGCTCGGTGAGGCCGATCGCGCCGACCTGCGGGCTCCCGAAGACGGCGTGAGGTGCCGGCCGGTCGTCGTACATGTGGAGGTCGTCGGGGTGGCTGAGGTTGTGGCGGATCACCTTCGCCTCACCGTTCGCCATGTGCTTCAACTGGTGACGACCGTTGATGTCGCCGAGGGCCCAGATGCCGGGCGCCGACGTCCGGCCGTAGCGGTCGACCTCGACGAAGCCCATGCCGTCCACATCGACCCCGGTGGCATCGACCGCGAGCTGATCGCTGTTGGCCATGCGACCGGCGGCGACGAGGAGCACGTCGCCCTCGATGGTCCGCGGACCGGCCTCGCAGGTGAGCCGCAGCCCGACGCCGTGTGCGGTGCGGTACACCCGCTCGACCGACGAGCCGAGCGCGAGGTCGAACCGCTGCGCAGCGAGCTCGGTGTACCTGGCGGAGATGTCGTGGTCCTCGGCGCGTAGCAGCTGGTGGCCCCGGTTGACGATCGTGACCTCCGCGCCGAACGAACGGAACACGTGACCGAGCTCGTTGGCGATGAACCCTCCGCCGAGCACGATCAGGTGCTCGGGCAGCCGGGCGATGCGCATGATCGTGTCGCTGGTGTGGAACGGCACATCCTCGATGCCCGGAACGTCGGGGATGAACGAGCGCGCGCCGGCGGCGATGACGATCTGGTCGCCGGTGATGCGCTCGCCGCCGACCTGGAGCTCCCGCGGGCCGACGAAGTGGGCGGAGTGCTCGTACACGTCCACGTTCGGGAGCCCGATCCGGTAGTCGCGGCCCGCGTCGGCGATCGGGTCAATGCGACCGAACACGCGACGCACGATCGCCTGCCAGTCCGCGCCGATGAACTCGGTGTGGATGCCGTAGCGCGCGTTGTCGCGCGCGTGCTCCGCGAGGTCGGCCGTGTAGACGAACATCTTCGACGGGATGCAGCCCCGGTTCATGCACGTGCCGCCGAACGCACTGCGCTCGATGATCGCGACTCGCCAATCGTCGTGTTCGGGCCCGATGATCGAGTTGCCCGAGCCGGCGCCGATGATGACCAGGTCGTAGTGATGCACCGCACGAGGATGCCATGTGTAGGGCTGGTGCGCACGGAGTACGGTCAACATCTGGACGAAAGGAACCCGTCATGCCCGCGTACACCCTGCCCGAACTCCCCTACTCCCCCGGCGCGCTCGAGCCCCACTACAGCGCCGAGATCGTGGCGCTCCACCACGACAAGCACCACGCCGCGTACGTGAAGGGCGCGAACGACACGCTGGAGCAGTTGGCTGCGGCCCGCGACGCGCAGGACTTCGGCACCATCAACATGCTGTCGCGCAGCTTCGCGTTCCACGTCAGCGGGCACGTGCTGCACAGCATCTTCTGGACGAACATGAGCCCCGACGGTGGCGGGCGGCCCGAGGGCGAGCTGGCCGCGGCGATCGACGAGTTCTTCGGCGACTTCACCAAGATGCAGGCGCAGCTCACCGCGGCAACGGTCAACGTGCAGGGCATCGGTTGGGGTGCACTCGCGTGGGAGCCCGTGGCGAGCCGGCTGGTGATCGAGCAGATCCACGACCACCAGGGCAACGTCGGCGCCGGCTCCGTGCCGCTGCTGGTGATCGATTCGTGGGAGCACGCGTACTACCTGCAGTACAAGAACGTGAAGGCCGACTTCGTGAAGGCGTTCTGGAACATCGCCAATTGGCAGGACGTCGCGGGCCGCCTCGAACGGGCCCGCAAGGTGCCGCCGAGTGTCTGAAGTGCCGGCCGCCGAGTACGCCGAGGTGTTGGAGGCGGGGATATTGGAGGGCGGCACGCTCTGGCGGTTCGAGCGCACGTTCCTCGAATCGAACTGGACGTGCATCTGGGGTCGAGGATGCAAGGGCATCCTCGACCATCCGGCCGAGGCGTTGCAGCAGGGTTGTTGCTCCGTAGGAGCCGAGCTCACCGACCTCGACGAGGCGATGAACGTCTCCGCCCTGGCCGCAACGGTGCCACCGCATCTGTGGCAGTTCCACGATCGCGCCGACGAGCACGACGTGTTCAGCGACGCCGAACGCAAGAACACCAAGGTGGTCGACGGCGCGTGTATCTTCCTCAACCGTCCCGGGTTCGCGGGCGGCGCGGGATGCGCGCTCCACCTCGCCGCAGCGGCATCCGGCGAAGCCCCGATCGACTGGAAGCCGTCGGTGTGCTGGCAACTGCCGATCAAGGTCGATTGGGAGATGCAGCCCGACGGCGTGGAGCACGCGACCGTCCGCCGTTGGAGCCGCGCCGACTGGGGCGACGACGGCACCACCATGGCCTGGTGCTGCACGGAGAGCCCGGAGGCGTACGTCGGCGACGGACGAGTCATCGACACACTTGCCGACGAGTTGTCGGCCGTTGCCGGGCACACGGTGTACGTGGAGCTCCGCCGCCGCCTCGGCGACGTCGCCGCAGGTCCTCGGCCCTGACGGCACGGCCGATGGCTCCGTTGTTCGCCACGACGGTGGTGTACAAGTGGGCGCGTTCTCCAATCGCGAGGTGAATCCGGCCCAGAAGTATGGTGCTGCGGATGTCATCGATCAGGCACCGCCAACTGGACGCCAACGGTCTCTCGGTGCACGTCGCCGAGATCGGCGAGGGGCCGCTCGTGCTGTTCTGTCACGGCTTCCCGGAGTCGTGGTACTCGTGGCGGCATCAGCTGCCCGCGGTGGCTGCGGCCGGCTACCACGCGGTCGCGATGGACATGCGCGGCTACGGCGGCACCACCCAGCCCATCGCGATCGGCGACTACAGCGCCAGCCACTTGATCGGCGACGTCGTCGCGGTCGTGGCGGCACTCGGCGAGCGGCAGGCAGTCGTCGTCGGGCACGACTGGGGTGCGCCGATCGCCTGGTGGTCAGCACTCGTTCGCCCCGACGTGTTCCGCGCCGTCGCCGGCATGAGCGTGCCCTACCTCGCACCCATCGGCGCGCTGCCCGACGGGCTCACGCTCAACGACGTGATGCGGATGGTGGCGGCCGGACGCGACTACTACCGCCTGTACTTCCAGGAACCCGGCGTCGCCGAGGCCGAGCTCGATGCCGACCCTCGTCGGTCGATGCTCGGTTTCATGTACGCGATCTCGGGCGACATCGTCGCCGACGGCGTGCACGAGGCCGGGTGGGACGGTCACTTCCCGATGGGTGAGCGCTTGGTCGACCAGCTCGTCGTGCCGGATCATCTGCCGGCGTGGCTCAGCGAAGCCGACGTCGCGCAGTACACATCGGAGCTCGCCCGCACCGGCTTCTTCGGCGGCGTCAGCTGGTATCGCAACATCAACGCGTTGCCGGCGATCCTCGCGCCGTTCGTCGGTGCCACCGTGCGCCAACCTGCGTTCTACATCGGCGGCGAGCTCGACATGATCGCCGGCAACACGCCCGACGCGATGGGGGCGATGCGCGACGCGCTGCCCGATCTGCGGCATTGCGAGCTGCTGCCCGGCGCCGGCCACTGGATCCAGCAGGAACGGCCGGCCGAGGTCACCGACGCGCTGCTCGGGTTCCTTCGCTCGATCGACGGCTGAGGCTCAGCGGAAGGGGACCGCGGGGAACACCACCGTCGATTCGGCGAGGCGCCGACAAGCTCGAACCTCGCGACGGATCGGCCACCACGTGTAGAGGAAGATCTCGAGCGGCTTCCACATCGACACCCAGCCGACCACGAGCAGCCCTTCGTGCAGCACCTCGAGCACCGGGTTGGTGCTGTCGCCGATCAGGTGTGCGGCACCGTTCAACGCGGCGATGGCCATCACCCCGATCACGAGGCTGATCCGACCCTCGCGCCACAGCTTGCTGAGCTGCCGCGACGACTGCCACTCACGGTACTCGAAGTGGTTGTGGATACCGGAGACGATCGCGGTCTCGCGACCGGAGAGCTTGTTGTCGGCCACGAGGATCTCCAGCGTGATCGGCACGTCCTTGTCCAGGTCCTCCGCCCACTCCTCGATCCAGTCGGCGACCTCGGGATTCAGGGACCGCTCCTCCAGCGGCGTGGGGTCCATCGGATTGAAGATCTGGTCGACGGAAGCGACACGCACCTGGATCGGCGTCTCCTGCAACTCGTCGTGCGAGCGAGGCCAATGACGTTGTTCCATCGCACCAGTCTGGCGGCAATCAGAGCCTCGTTCGACGGTCGCCGTGTTTGGGCATCAGCCGTTCTTGGGGAGCTGCGCCCAGGTCATCGTGCGGTCGTTGTTCGGTTCCTTCGGCAGGCCGAGGGACCGCTCGCCGAGGATGTTGCGCTGCACCTGGTCGGTGCCGCCGTAGATCGGCGGGCCTTGGGCGAACAGCGCGAGCTCGGTGATGAAGGGCATCACCGGGTTCACACCGGCGTGTTCGAGATCCTTGCGCTGGGTCGCGTCGTACGCGTGGAGCGTGCCGTTCATCCCCGCGACGCGCATGGCGAGGTCGCGACTCTGGCGCATGATCTCGCTCATCGAGAGCTTGCCGATGTTCGGCGCGGCCGCGATCTCGCGACCCGCGGCCTTCTCCGCCTTGACGCGCAGCGTCAGCATCCGGCCCGCCTCGTGCAATGTGTGCAGCCGCATCAGGTCCTGGCGGAA
>JAYVMH010000113.1:0-8594 GCA_043759015.1 Actinomycetota bacterium | reverse complement strand
ATCCTCGTAGGGGATGCCGAGCAGCTCGGCGATGGCGACGAGTGGCAGCTCGCTGGACACGGATTCCACGAACTCCACGTCGCGTTGGGCAAGCGCAGCGTCGTTGAGGCTGGCGGCGACCTCGCGGAAGTGATCCTCCATCAACTTCATCGGCTTGGGCGTGAAGCCGCGGCTGACGATGTTCCGCAGGCGGGTGTGCTCGGGCGGGTCCGTGTCGACCATCATCCGCACCATCTCCAGATCGGGGCGCTCGACGTTCATCAACGAGCCCTGGGCGGCGGAGGAGTAGGTCTGGAACTTGCGGCTCACCTCGACGACGTCGGCGTGACGCGAGAGCGCCCAGAACCACGGCGGTGAGCCGGGGTCGATGCCCCGATGCTTGATCACCGGCGCTTCGTGGCGCATGAGCCTGTACAGCTCGTGCGGGGGACCGTTGCGGTAGGCCTCGTTGCTGATCGCATCGAGGGTTTCGTAGGCCAGCAGTGGATTCATCGTTGAGCTCCCAGGATGAGGCCGCTGGTGGGCACTCCCGTGCCAGCGGTGACGAGTACGTGTTCGACGGAGGGCACCTGGTTCACGCTGGTGCCCCGGATCTGACGGACCCCCTCGGCGATGCCGTTCATCCCGTGGATGTACGCCTCGCCGAGTTGTCCGCCGTGGGTGTTGAGCGGCAGCGTGCCGCCGAGCTCGATCCTGCCATCCCGCACGAAGTCCTTGGCCTCGCCTCGGGCGCAGAAGCCGAACTCCTCGAGCTGCATCAGCACGTAAGGGGTGAAGTGGTCGTAGAGGATGGCGGTCTGGATGTCGGCAGGGGAAAGCCCCGACGACGACCACAGCTCATCGGCGACGACCTTCATCTCCGGCAGCTGTGCGATGTCGTCGCGATAGAAGCTGGTCATCGTCCACTGATCGACACCAGCGCCCTGCGCGCCGGCGGTGATGTAGGCAGGTTTGCGGCGCGAGTCCTTGGCCCGATCGGCGGAGACGACCACGAGTGCCTGGCCACCGTCGCTCTCCTGGCAGCAGTCGAGCAGGTGCAGCGGATCGACGATGAGGCGGCTCGCCTGGTGGTCCTCGAGGGTGATCGGCTGTTCGTAGAACCACGCCGCCGGGTTGGTGGCCGCGTGCTTGCGATCGGCGACAGCGACCCTGCCGAAGTCTTCGCTCGTCGCCCCGTACTCGAACATGTAGCGCCGCGCCATCATCGCCACCCAGCTCGCCGGCGTGAGCAGCCCCATCGACGACGTCCACGAGAACTGGGCCCGCTCGGCGGTGGCTGCGTTCGGGATGTCCTGCACGCCGCTGCCGAAGCGGCGGCCGCTGCGCTCGTTGAACGCGCGGTAGCAGACGACCGCGTCGGCCACCCCGGTGGCTACCGCCATCGCTGCCATGACGACCGTGCCGCACGCCGCGCCACCGCCGTAGTGGACGCGGCTGAAGTGGCGCAGCGAGCCGATGCCGACGTGCCTGGCGATCTCGATGTCGGGGTTGTTGTCGGCGGAGTACGTGACCATGCCGTCGATGTCGCTCGGTTCGAGGCCGGCGTCGAGGATCGCGGCGAGCACCGCCTCGCAGGCGAGGCTCATCTCGCTGCGACCGGAGTCCTTGGAGAACCCGGTGGCGCCGATGCCGACGATGGCGGCCGTGCCACCCAACCTGTTGCTCATGGCAGTACCACTTCGACGACGGCGTTGACGTGATCGCCGAGCCCGTTGGCGCCGCGCACGGCGACGGTCACCACGTGGCCGGTTGCCTCTACATCGGTGACCTCGCCGGTCATCGTCATCGTGTCGCCCGGGTAGTTCGGTGCGCCGAGGCGAACCTTGACCGAGCGGATGAACGCGTCCGGTCCGGCCCAATCGGTGATGAACCGACCCACGAAGCCGTTCGTGGTGAGGATGTTCATGATGATGTCCTTCGAGCCTCGTTCGCGGGCGAGGTCGGGGTCGTGGTGGACCTCCTGGTAGTCGCGCGACGCGATCGCCGTGGCGGTGATCAGCGTGCGGGTCAAGGGCACGAGGAGAGGGGGCAGCTGATCGCCGACGTGCACGCCGGAGAATGCGGTCGCAGCCATCACGCCCCCTCGGGTCCGGCGGCGATCGAGCCGCCGAGTCGAGCCAGGTGCGAGCTGGCGGACCCCAACGTGTTGGCGAGCTGGCTGCTCCACAGGAAGTAGCGATGTACGGGGTAGTCGACGTCGGCCCCGATGCCGCCGTGCAGGTGCTGGCCCGCCAACGTCACCTGTTGGCCGCCCTCCGCCGCCCAGTACGCGGCGACGAGGACATCGCGGTCGGCGGGCAACCCCTCGTCGAGCCGCCACGCGGCGTTGAAGGTGGTGACGCGCAGCGCCTCGGTGGTGATGTATGCGTCGGCGATGCGCTGCCCGACGGCCTGGAACCCGGCGAGCGGGCGACCGAACTGCTGACGGGCGCCCACGTGGTCGGCGGTGGCGGCCAGCGACCCCTGCGCCACACCGAGGTGCACGCCACACAACGCGACCATCCAGCGTCGCTGCAGGTCGGCGATCGCCGCGGCGTCGCCGAGGCGGGCCGATCCGGTCACGACGGTGTCGAGCGCGAGGTGCGCCATCGGCTGGTGATCGGTGCTGTCGGCGGCGGTGACCTCGACGCCGGCGGCCCCAGGGTCGACGACGAACAGCGCCACGTCGCCATCGGTGAGCCTGGCCGGCACCAGCACCCGCGCGGCATGCTGCGCGTACGGCACCGCCGGGCGATGACCGGTGATGCGGTAGCCCCCGTCGACCGGGGTCGCGCGGGCAGAGGGTGTCGTGAGGTCGTTGGCGCCGGGCTCGGCAAGCGCGCTGGTGAGGACGACCGATCCGTCGATCACGCCCGGAAGAAACGTGGAACGGAGCCCGTCGCTGCCGTGCGCCGCGATCGTGATCGCGGTGACGATCGTGGCAACCAGCGGCACCGGTGCAACGCGGCGACCCTGCTGTTCGGCGAGCAGCGCCAACTCGACTAATCCCATGCCGCTGCCGCCGTCGCGTTCGGGCAGGCACAGGCCGAGCAGGTTCGCCTCGGCCAGCGAGGCGTAGAGGGCACGGTCGAAACCGTCGCCGGCCTCGGCCGCCTTCACCCGCTCGGTGGTGGCCTGGCCGTCGAAGATCTGCATCGCCAGGCCGCGAATGATGTCCTGCTCCTCGGTCAGATCGAAGTTCATGCGGGCTCCACGATCGCGAACGGGAGGTGGATCGTGTCGGACTCGCGGACCTCGATGCGAACCCGTGCCCCCACCTTCAGCGACTCGGGCAGGCTGTCGGCGCTGTTCATCACGACCCGGATGCCCGCCATGTCGTCGAGGCTGACGAGCAACACCGGCAACGGATACTCGAAGCTCGGCACGACCGGGTA
The DNA here is from genome assembly GCA_043759015.1 of Actinomycetota bacterium. Taxonomy (GTDB): domain Bacteria; phylum Actinomycetota; class Acidimicrobiia; order Acidimicrobiales; family Ilumatobacteraceae; genus UBA668. The sequence goes on along the minus strand of JAYVMH010000113.1, from coordinate 5,220 downwards.
GTGGACCACCACGTAGCTGTGGATCGTGCCGGTGAGGGGAGCCGGAACGGAATCCCACTCCGGCGAATGGCAGCTCGGGCACATCGGCCCGGTGGGGTGGCGCAGCCGGCTGCACACCGCACACCGCTGGATGCGCAACTCGCCGCGGTTCAGCGCGTCGAACCACCAGTGGTTGTCGTGCGTGGTCGCCGGCTCGGGTCGCGGGGGGCGCTTCGCCGCGGTCGGTGCCTTCGGGTTCGGGCGGAAGCGGATGATCCGGAACAGCATCGAGCCGACCGGCGCACCGGACTCGTCGAAGTAGTCCTGACGGGTGGTGACGAAGTGGCCGGTGCCCAGTCCGGTGGCCTTCTCCGGGCTGATCGAGTCGATGACGGTGCGCATCGTCAGGCGATCACCCGGGTGCAGGTAGCGCTCGTAGGTCTGCTCGCAGTTGGTGGCGACCACGCTCGTGAACCCGTGGGAGAACAACAACCGGTTCATCTGCTCGTAGGGGCTGTCGCCATCGCGCGACGGGCCTCGAATGCCGCTCATCACCCACGCCTGCAGCATGGTGGGCGGCGCCACGAGGCCTCCGTGCACCGACGACGCGGCTGCCTCGCCGTCGAGATAGATCGGGTTCGTGTCGCCGATCGCTTCGCACCAGTGCCGCACCATCGGCACGTTCACCTCGTCGGGCGCCGGCACGGGCGGGCCGATCTCCAGACCGACGAACGCCTGGAGCGCGTCGAGGAACTCCTGATCCGTCAGTTCGGTCGTGCTCGTGCCGGTCATGATCGAACAAGGTCCTTCCACGGAGTGTCGCGGTCGCTGCTCGGTTCGCGAGGCAGACCCAAACCCTGCTCGCCGATGATGTTGGCCTGCACCTCGTCAGTGCCCCCACCGAGTCGGATCGCGTACTGACTGAGAAAGCACTGCCCCCAACTGCTGTCGGCATGGTCGGTGAGCATCCCCTGCGCGCCGAGCACCTCCATCGCCGTGTCCATCGTCGCCGCCCAGTGCATCGCGTAGGCGCGCTTCATGACGAACATCTCCGGGCCGGGCATTCGCCGCTGTGAGAACGCGGTCCGCATCCGGTAGCCGAGATAGGTCAGTGTGGCGGCGCGGCAGTAGGCCCGCATCAGTGCCTGGCGAATCGGCGGCTCGTGCGCCACGCCGAGCCGTTGCGCGGTCGCGATCAGCCCGTCGATCGTCCATGCCCCACCGCCCCCGCCGATGAACGCCCGCTCGGAGGTGAGCGTGGTCTGGGCGACCTTCCAACCGTTGCCGACCTCGCCGACGACGTTGCAGTCCGGGATGCGGACGTCGGTGAGGAAGACTTCGTTGAAGTGCGCGGTGCCGGTGATCTGTCGGAGAGGACGTACCTCGATGCCGGGCGTGCGCATGTCGAGCAGGAAGTACGTGATGCCACGGTGCTTCGGCGCGTCGGGGTCGGTACGGGCGAGGAGGATCGCGTGATCGGCGAACTGACCGAGCGAGGTCCACACCTTCTGCCCGTTGATCACCCACTCGTCGCCGTCGCGCGCCGCCCGCGTTGCGAGTGACGCGAGGTCGCTGCCCGCGCCCGGCTCGGAGAACAACTGACACCACACGTGATCGCCTCGAAGGATCGGCTGCAGGAAGGCCTTCTGCTGCGCCGGTGTGCCGTGGGCCATCAGGGTCGGCCCGACCATTCCGATCGCGACCGCGAGCGCGCCGGTGGCCACCGCGAACCTGCCCTGCTCCTCACCGAAGATCGCGCCCTCGATCGCCGACGCGCCACGGCCGCCGAACGCGCTCGGCCACGTGATGCCCGCCCAGCCGTGCTCGTGCAGGGTGTGCTGCCACTCGCGGCACTCCCGAACGTGCAGAACCAGGTCGTCGTAGTGCATGGACTGGCCCGTGGTTCGCGGCGACGCATGCTCGCTCAACCAGGCATTGGCGGTCGCTCGAAACGTGGCTTCCTCGGGCGAATCGCCGATGTGCATGAGGGGACGGACTCCAGCAGCAGATGGTTTCTGAAAGTGTGTCAGATTTTCGGTGCGCTCATCGAACGGGCCGTACTACGTGAGGAGAGTTGATGAGGGTTGCATGCGTCACCGGGTCGTCGTCGGGCATCGGTGCAGCGGTGAAGGCGTCGTTCGAGTCGTCGGGCTGTCGGGTGATCGGAGTCGACCTGCACGACGCCGATGTCGTCGCGGACCTCGCGACACCAGAAGGTCGACGTGCCGCGATCGACGGTGTGATGCAGGCGAGCGGGGGAGTGCTGGATGCGCTCGTACCGTGCGCGGGTGTCGGCGGCTCGAGCTCGGGTGAGGCCACGGTGCGGCTCAACTACTTCGGCACGATGGCGATCGTTGACGGACTTCGTGGCGCACTCGCCGCCGGAACCGACTCGACGCTCGTGATGATCTCCTCCAACTCGACCACGATGACGCCGGGACTGTCGGTCGCCGATGCCGACGTGTACCTCGCGGGCGACGAGGAGGCTGCGGTGGCGCACTTCGGGCGCGCGGGATGGATGGCGTATCCGGCAGGGAAGCTGGCGATCGCCTACTGGGTGCGCAACGCGGCGCCACAGTGGATCACCGACGGCATTCGTGTGAACGCCGTCGCGCCAGGCGTCACCGACACGAACATGACGCGACCGCTGTTGGACGTGAAGGGGGTCAGCGAAGCGTTGGCGGCGATACCGATCCCGATCGGTCGGTGGGGCACGGCCGACGAGATCGCGTCCGTCGTCAACTTTCTGTCGTCGCCCGCGTCGCGCATCATCGTCGGTCAGGTGGTGTTCGCCGACGGCGGCACCGACGCAGTCGTGCAGCCGAGAGGCCATCCCGTTCCACTGATCTGACGGGGCGTCAGATTCTGCTAGGAACCGGGCATGAAGTTCTGGTGCGCCACCGCGTTCATGGACACCCGCGAGCTCCTCGCGGTGTCGCAGATGCTCGACTCGTGCGGGTATCACGGCCTGATGGTGTCGGATCACCTCGTGTTCCCGAAGGAGCTCAGGAGCAAGTATCCGTACTCGCCGCACGAGGACGGGCGACCGATGTGGGCACCGGAATCGGCATGGCCCGACCCGTGGGTGTTGATCGGCGCAATGGCGGCCGTCACGACGCGCCTGCACTTCACGACGAACATCTACGTGGCGCCGATGCGCCCGCTGCTGCAGGTGGCCAAGGAGGTGTCGACCGCGTCGGTGATCTCCAGCGGGCGCGTCGCGCTCGGCGCCGGCGCGGGCTGGATGCGCGAGGAGTTCGAGCTGCAAGGCCAGAGCTACACCAACCGCGGGAAGCGCTTCACCGAGATGGTGCGAGCCCTGCGGGCGATGTGGGAGCCGGGCTGGGTGGAGTTCCACGGCGACCACTACGACGTGCCACTCTGCACGATGGAGCCGACACCCGGGGCACCGATCCCGATCTACATCGGCGGCCACACCGATGCCGCGCTCCGCCGGGCCGCCGAGGTCGGCGACGGCTGGATCGGCAACGCCTATCCCGTCGACGAAGCGGCCGCGCACATCGCCCGCCTCCGCGGCTTCTTGAAGGAGTTCGGCCGCGAGCACGACCCGTTCGAGATCATCTGCGGCCTGTACGCGATGCCCACTCCCGACCTGTTCAAGCGAGCGGAGGAGGAGCTCGGGCTCACCGGCACGCTCTGCATGCCGTGGGCGCTCGACCAGAACGTGTCGAAGGGCGACATGGCGGGCCTCACCCGTTCGGCCGAAGTGTTCCGCCCCTCGATCGAGCAGTTCGCCGCGGATGTCGTCAGTCGTTGTTGAGCCCGGTCGGTTGTTGCGCCGTGAGCGACTGCGATGAGCCCGCGCAGCGTCAAGATTGCAGCAACCGCGGCCACGCTGGGCGCGAGCCGGCCGATTCGGCAAGGTTTCGGCAAGTTTTTCCTCAGATGCTGACGAAGCGTCAAATCTGCTATACAACCGCTTGGGATCGACGTGGGGACGGCATCTTCGGTGCGCTGGTTCGATCACTTCGCGGCGGCGTCTCTCTGGGGGAATTCATCATGTTCGAACACGAGGGGAACACGACATGGGTGTGACCCGTGCCGAAGCAGGCGTCGCGCTCGCCGAGCCCGACATCCCACTGATGCTCATCGTCGAGACCGACGATCACATCCGCGTCGAGCTCGCCGAGCGCTTCGGCTCCTCGTTCCGTGCCCACACCGCCGACAGCGTGGACCAGGCCCTACGCCTTTGGCGCGCCACCGATCCCAACCTGGTGGTCGTCGATCTGTCGCTCGGCGATCGATCGGGGCTGGAGGTGCTCGTCGAGATCCGCAAGACCTCCCGCGTGCCGCTGATCCTGGTCAGCGACGACCGCCGCCCCGAGACCTGTGTGCTGGCGTTGCGGTTCGGCGCCGACGACTTCGTACCGAAGCCGTTCGACCCGTCGGTGCTCGGCGCCCGCATCGAGGCCGTGTGGCGGCGCTCGCATGGGGCCGACGCCAACGCCAAGTTGGTGCGCGCCGGGAACCTGGTCGTCGACCTGGATGCGAGGCAGGTGTACGTCGACGGCGACGAGGTGCACTTGACCCCGATGGAGTTCGACGTGCTCGCCCATCTCGCGACTCACCCGCGGCAGGTGCTCACCCGCGATCAGCTGATGTCGATGGTGTGGCCGTCGCCGATGACGTGGAAGTCGGCTCCCACGGTCACCGAGCACGTGCGCCGGTTGCGCTCCAAGCTCGGTACCGCAGCCGAACACGTCTCCACCGTGTACGGCCGCGGCTACCGCTTCGATCTCTGACGGCCGGGCCCGACAGGACCCGGCCGGTGAACGATCAGGCCCGGCGACGCCGCTTGAGGCCCATGCCGGTCATGCCGTAGAACAGCACGCCGATCTGGATGATCAGCAGGCCACCGAGGATCTCGGTCCAGAACGTGCGCAAGCTGCCGCCGGTGACGACCAGGGTTCCGCCGCCGCCGCCGCCGACGGCGTGCGTGGTGGTGGGGCCGCCCGAACCCACGATCGTCGTGGTCGGGATGACCGCGCCGTTCACCTTGACGGTGAGCAGTGCGGCCCCGGCCGCGGCCGTGCAGGTGAGCCCGGCGGGACCGACACCTGGGACCTCGACCGATGTGGTGGCACCCTTCAGCGCGATGGCGGCATCGCCACCGAGCGCGTGGAACGAGATGTCGGGGGCGTTGAACGACACCACCAGTGGCCCGGCACCGCCGAGCGTGATGGTGTTGGTCGATGCTGCGCTTGCCGACACTCCTTCGGC
>JAYVMH010000112.1:0-3903 GCA_043759015.1 Actinomycetota bacterium | reverse complement strand
ACCACGAGCTCGAAGGGCTCTGTGCCGTGCTGGGTGAGCGCGGCCGGATGCTGCAGATCGTGCACGAGTTCTTCGATGCCGATCTCACCGTGTCGAGGGTGGAGATGCTCGGCGATCTGTCGCGAGAGTTCGGCATTCCCACCACGGTGTCACCCTTGTTCCACAACGCCGGCACGCCCGACGCCACGTCCGCGGTGATGGCGGCGGTCGCACGCGAGTGCGCCGACGGCGCCCGAGTGTGGCCACAGGTGCGGACGCGCCCGATCGACATCAGCTGGACGCTGGACGAGCGGAGCATCATGTTCCTGCTGATCCCCGCCTGGTGGCCGGTTCTCTCGCTGCCCACACGGGCGGAAAAGTTGGCCGCACTCGCCGACCCGGCCACTCGTTCGATGCTCGTGGCCGGGTTGGATGCGCTCAGCGCAATGCCAGGTTCGACACTCGATGCCGCCACCTTCCTCATTCGCGAGGTCGCGCTCGAGAAGAACCGCGCCCTGATGGGTCGCACCCTCGGTGAGGTAGCCGCCGAACGCGGTACGACGCCGGCGGAGACGTTGCTCGACCTGGCGGTCGAAGAGGATCTGGGTACCTGGTTCATGCGGCCCAGCATCGGCCACGTCGACGCCGAGGCGGTGGGAAGCCTGCTCGCTCACCCCAACGTCCACATCGGTGCCAGCGATGCGGGGGCGCACGTGGGGTCGTTCTCCACATATGGCGACATCGGCTTCTTGATGTCGCAGTTCGTGCGCGGCACCAACGCCCTGCGGCTCGAGGATGCGGTGAAGAAGGTCACCTCCGACCCCTGTTCGATCTGGGGCATCGAGGGCCGAGGGCAGCTACGCGAGGGCTTTGCCGCCGATGTGGTGGTGTTCGACGCGGCGACCATCGGGCGCGGTCCGGAGGTTGCGTCGGACGACTTCCCAGGTGGCGGCACACGATGGATCCGCCACTCGGTGGGGATCGACACCGTCATCGTCAATGGCACCGTCACCTGGACCAACGCCGATGGTTACATCGAGGGCGCCAGGGCCGGGGTGATCGCGACGGCCTGAGCGGCTGCCGAGGGTCGGCGGCGGCGAACCGTGGTCACGCCAACTGCGATGGATCCTCCAGCAGCTTCACCACCGTTGCGCAGAACGCCGCGGCCGGCGCGCCGTCGAGGGCCCGGTGATCCCACGTGAGGCTCAGCGTGAGGCGCTTGATGGTCGCGACCTCACCGTCGATCAACACCAGTTCGTCGCGGAGGCGACCGACTCCGAGGATCGCGACGTTGGGGGGGTTGATGACCGGCGTGAAGGCATCGACGCCGAACATGCCGAGCGCGGTAACCGAGAACGTCCCCCCTTCGAGCTCGGCGAACGTGATCGATCCGTCGCGGACGGCGGCGACGAGACGACCTGTCTCGGTGGCGAGCGCAGCGAGCCCGAGCCGGTCGGCGTGGCGTACCACCGGCACCATCAGGCCGTCATCGAGTGCAACGGCGAGCCCGATGTGTATGTCGGGGAGCGAGGCCACGCCGTCGGTGGTGATCTGGGCGTTCAGCCCTGGATGAATGCGCAGGGCCCTCGCCGTCGCGGCGACGATGTAGTCGGTGATCCCGGGGGGCCGGCCGGCAAAGGACCGTTCGTCGCGGTCGGAGCACACTTCGTCCATCTCCGCATCCATCGTCAGCGTCAGCTGGGCCATCTCCTGGAGTGAGGCGTGCATCCGCTTCGCGATCGTGCCCCGCATCCCCGACATGCGCTTGACCGAGGTGGGTGTTTGGGACATGGGTGTTTGGGACATGGGTGTCTGCGCAATTCCCGTTCCGGCGATCGGCGTCTGAAGCGAGCGGGCGGTGGGGGCTGGTTGCAGCCGCGCCCGAACGTGTCGGGCCACGGTGTCGCGGGTGATGTAACCCTCCACCGGGTCGGGCGCCAGCTCGGTCAGATCGATGCCCAGGAGGTCGGCCAGTTGACGCGCCGCCGCCGTTGCCGGTACGGCCGGTCGAACGACGGAAACCGGAGCCGCTGGCGCCGCTGGCGCCGGGCGCAGCGCCGCCGTTTCGACGTCTGCGGAGATGATGCGCCCTCCAGGGCCGGTACCACTAACGGTCGCGATGTCGACATGTCGCAGCGCGGCGATGCGACGTGCGTTCGGCGAGATGAATCGGCGGCCGGTAGCGCCTACGCTGGGCAGGCCGATGGGGGAAGGCAGTTCCGTGGCTGCCTGCAGCACGGGCGCCGGGGTCTGGGTCGCTGTGGCGGTAGCGGTAGGAGCTGCATGCGCCGAACCCGGCACCTCCTCGCCATCGGCAAGCAGGTAGCCCACGACGGCGCCACACGGGAAGGTGTCCCCCTGCCGGCCAATCTGGTGGAGTCGGCCACCGGCGCTGGCCTCGACCTCACTCTCCACCTTGTCGGTCTCGATGGAGAGCACCGGTTGGCCCGGCCGCACCTCGCTGCCGTCCGTGACGAGCCATGCCAGGATCGTCCCCTCTTCCATGGTGAGACCCAGCTTGGGCATCAGGAACTCAGTGGCCATCGGATTCCTCCATCATCATTGCGAGGGCGTGTGCCCGGGTGTAGGCGGGAACGTCGAACAGGCCCTGCCGTGAAGCCGCGCGCAGTGTGGCGTCGACGTCGATCACGAACGGCCCGCGCTGCTCGACGGCGACCGACACCTCGCACTCGTCGCCGATGCGAAGGTCGCGTTCACCGTCGAACGCCAGCACGCCGGGCCCGGCGAGCACGACACGTTCTCCGTCGGCGAGCGGTGTCACCTCGGTGACCTCGACGGTGGTGAAGGTGCCGGGTGCGAGGGGTACGCGCAGGCGGCGCCCGCCCGGGCCCAACCGAACGACGACGCCGCCGGGTGCCCAGCGATCGACAGGGTGCAGTCGTCCGGCGATGCTCGACAAGCCGGTACCGGAGGGTGATGCAATCGACGCAACCACTGCGCTCACCGTGCACGGGTCGAGGACGGCACGAGAGCCGACGAAGGCGGTGTTGATCATTGCCAGGTCGACCAGAGCAAGATCATCGATCACCCCGCTCCCGAACTCGACGTGAACCACAACCCGCTTGCTGCGTCGCGCCACCGCATCGAAGCTGATGGCGCCGCTGGCAACAAAACCGGCGGCGCACCCGGCCGAGGTGGCGTCGATGGTGGTCGGGTAGATGTTGTTCGTGCCGGTGGACAGCGGGATCAGTGGTGCATCGGGCCAACCGGAAGCCACGTCGCGGCACGTTCCGTCTCCGCCGAGAACGACGAGGGCGCCCACGTTCTCCTTCCACATCCGAGTCGCCGCGGCGATGGTGTCGCGGCGGGTGCCTTCGACTGGCTCGTCGAGGAAGACAACTGGTAGATCGAGTCCGTCCACCGCACGGCGTGCCAGGTGGTGAGGATCCTGGGCAACGACCACTCGACTCGCACCCGACTCGACAGCGGCCACGACGGCGCGGCGAACGATGCCGATCTTGGTGGCGTCGGAAGTGTGGCTTGCCGACGTCACGAGCCGCCGGATGTCCTTCCCGGCAATCGGGTTGACGATCAGCCCGACGGTGTTCACGGTATCGATCAGCTTCCGACCAACGGCCGTGAGACGACCTGACGGATGCCGGCGGCGATCCTCGCGGCATCGGGCACGTACAGCTGCTCGAGCGCAGGGCTGAACGGGACCGGTGAGAAGGGTGCGCCCACTCGGCCGACGGGCGCGTCGAGGTAGTCGAAGGCTTCTTCCTGGATCTGCGCTGCGATCTCGGCGCCGAGCCCGCCGAAGCGAACCGCTTCGTGGACGACGACGGCGCGATTGGTGCGGCGCACCGATTCGAGGATGGTGGCGCTGTCGAGCGGCTGCAGCGTGCGCAGGTCGATGACCTCGCACTCGATGCCCTCGTCGGCGAGCAACTTGGCGGCAGCGAC
>JAYVMH010000111.1:0-8602 GCA_043759015.1 Actinomycetota bacterium | reverse complement strand
GGTGATCGTCGTCAGGGAACTCCTCCAACACCGCACGATCGGTGGCCGCGATGTCGGCCGGATCGCCGCTGAGCGCGACCCACCGGAACGGCCCCTTGCCCTCGCAGAACAACGGACGGATGTAGGCGGGGATGAAGCCGGGATAGTCGAACGCCCGCCCGAACCCGCCGAGCTTGGCCTCTGAGCGCAGGCTGTTGCCGTAGTCGAAGACCTCGCTGCCCCTGTCCATGAACCCGACCATCGCGCGGCAGTGCATCGCCATGCTCTCGCGGCTGCGTCGGATGAGCTCCTGCGGGTTGGTTCGCGCCATCTCGGCGGTCGCCTCCGGGGTGAGGTCGACCGGCACGTAGCTGAGCGGGTCGTGCGCGCTGGTCTGGTCGGTGACGATGTCGGCCGGGAAGTCCATCTCCAGCAGTTGTGGCAGCAGTTCGGCCGCGTTGCCCACCAGCCCGACCGATAGCGGCCGGCGCTCGTCGCGGGCGCGCACGCAGCGGGCGACGGCATCCTCGAGCGAGTCGGCGATCTCGTCGAGGTAGCGGTGCTCGTGGCGACGCTCGACGCGCCACGCCTCGACGTCGATGCACAGCGCGACACCATCGTTCATCGTGACCGACAGCGGCTGCGCGCCGCCCATGCCACCGAGACCGGCGGTGAGGGTGATCGTGCCGCGCAGCGTGCCGTTGAACCGACGTCGCCCGATCTCGGCGAAGCACTCGTAGGTGCCCTGGAGGATGCCCTGCGTACCGATGTAGATCCACGAGCCGGCGGTCATCTGGCCGTACATGGTGAGGCCCATCGCCTCCAGGCGACGGAACTCCTCCCACGTGCCCCATTCCGGCACGAGGTTGCTGTTGGCGAGCAGCACCCGCGGCGCCCACTCGTGGGTGCGGAACACCCCGACGGGCTTGCCCGACTGCACGAGCATCGTCTCGTCGGCCTTCAACGTGCGCAACGTGCGCGCCATCGCGTCGAACGCGTCCCAGCTGCGTGCGGCCCGCCCGGTGCCGCCGTAGACCACGAGATCGTCGGGTCGTTCGGCGACCTCGGGATCCAGGTTGTTGTGCATCATTCGATAGGCCGCCTCTTGCGGCCAACCGAGCGTGTTCAGCGCGGTTCCGCGCGGGGAGCGAACGGGGCGGGCGCCGGCAGACATGTCAGAGAACCTCCAGAGGACCGACGACGGATTCCACCGCGTCGAGCACGCTCCCGTCGGCAAGCAGCTGCTCTGCGATTCGAAGATCGGGCGACAACCACCGATCGGGCCCGGGCCCGGCCACACGGTCGCGGAGAACGAGGAGGGCGGCTCCGGTGCCCGCGCCCGGTCGCAGCGGCGCGCGCAGATCGATGGCGGCCGCGGCACACACGAGCTCCACCGCGAGGACCCGACGGAGGTTGTCGACCGCTCGGCGCAGCTGGCGGGCCGCGGCCCAGCCGTTCGACACGTGATCCTCCTGCATCGCGCTGGTGGGCAGGCTCTCCGTCGACGCCGGCACCGCCAGACGCTTGGCCTCCATCGCCATCGCGGCCTGCGTGTAGTGGGCGATCATCAGGCCACTGTTGACTCCGGCGTCGGGCGCGAGGAACGGGGGCAGACCGTGCGAGCGTGCCTTGTCCAGCATGCGGTCGGTGCGGCGTTCGGCGATCGCGCACAGCTCCGAGGCGGCGATGGCGAGGAAGTCGCACACGAACCCGACCGGAGCGCCGTGGAAGTTGCCGCAACTCTCCACCCGACCGTCGAGAAGGATCATCGGGTTGTCGATCGCCGCATCGAGCTCTCGTTCGGCGATGGTGCGCGCGTGGGCCATCGTGTCGAGCGCGGCGCCGTGCACCTGTGGCGTGCAGCGCAGCGAGTAGGCGTCCTGCACCCGGTCGTCGCCCTCACGGTGGCTGGCCACGATCGGCGAACCGGCCAGCAGACGGGTGAGGTTGCGCGCACTGACGGCCTGCCCCACCTGTGGCCGCAACGCTTGCAGGTCGGCGGCGAACGCTCGATCGGTGCCGAGCAGACCCTCGACCGTCATGGCTGCAGTGACATCGGCGAGACGGACGAGCGCGGACAGGTCGTGCAGTGCGAGGCACAGCATGCCCAGGATGCCGTCGGTGCCGTTGATCAGCGCCAGGCCCTCCTTGGCACGCAACGTAACCGGCATGAGATCGTGACGTGCGAACGCGACGGCGGTGGGTTCGACGTGCCCGTCCGCGGCCCACACCTCGCCCTCCCCGATGAGCGCGAGTGCGCAGTGGCTCAGTGGGGCGAGATCGCCACTGGCGCCGAGTGAGCCGTGCTCGCGAACCACAGGGGTGATGTGATGGTTCAGCATCGCGAGTTGCAGGTGCACGAGCTCGGGGCGAGCGCCGGAGTAGCCCATCGCGAGGCTGCGTGCTCGCATGAGCAGCAACGCGCGCACGACCTCCCGCTCGATCGGTTCGCCCATGCCGGTGGCGTGCGAGCGGACCAGCGCGACCTGCAGCTCGGCGGTGCGGCCGGCCGGGATGACCGTGTTGGCCAGCGAACCGAAGCCGGTCGTGACGCCGTACACCGGCGTGACCGACGCGACGTAGCCTTCCACCAGCGCCGCGCTGCGCTCCATTGCCGAACGGGCATCGTCGCCGAGCTGGACCGACGCTCCATCGCGGGCGACCGCGACGACATCGCCGATGGACAACCCGCGACCATGGATGACGAGCACGGGATGATCGACAGAAGGCGGCATGCGTTTCATTCTACGCAACAGCATGCCATACTGCGCTACATGAGCGTGACCGAGGATCGCGTGCCCAACGGCCAGCCCCGCGCAACCGACCGCGGCCTCGCCCTGCTGCGCGTCGTCGCCGATCACCCGGCGGGCATCGCCCTCGCCGACGCGTCTCGCGCGGTCGGCCTCACCCCGAGCACGGCACTGCGGCAACTGCGCTCGCTCGAATCGGCCGGCTTCGCAGTCCGCGACGGCGACGGTCGGTTCACGCCGGGCCCGGAACTTCTTCGCATCGCGCGCAGCCTGGCCAGCTCCGCCGCGCTCCCCCGGTTGGCGGAGGCATCACTCGCGTCGCTGGCCGCAGCGACAGCCGAGTCGGCGTACCTGGCCGAACCTGCGGGGCCACGCGACGCCGTCTACTCGGCGATGGAACCCGGGCGTCACGCGGTGCGGCATGTGAGCTGGCTCGGCCAACGGGTGACACGACGGGGCACCGCCGTCGGTGCCGCACTGGCGGGCAACCTCGAGGCCGACGGAACGGTCGTGCGAACCGACGCGGTGGAGTCCGGCGTCACCGCCGTGTCGGCGCCGGTGCACGGGCCAAATGGCGACATCATCGGCGCACTCAGCGTCGTCGGGCCGTCGTTCCGACTGGTCGACAAGGCACTCGCCGAGGCCCGGGCCGCCGTTGCCAGCGAGGCGGCGGCACTCAGCCTGCGGGCCGGGGCCACAAGTCGCGCACGTACTCGTAGTCCGCACGGTCGAACGGCACGAACCCGCGGATCCTGAGCCGCGCGCACGCGCCGGCGACGGCAGGGTCCACCACTGCCGCGGCGAGGGCCGCACGGACCTCGTCGCGGCGATGAGCGAGATCGACGGACATCACGAGCGGCACGCACGGGATCACCGGGCCATGGCCGATCACGTGGACAAGAGCGGACGTGAACGGTTCCATCTCAGTGATGAACTCGTAGCTCAACGCGTCGATGATCGCCACGTTGGCGTGGCCGCGTGCAACCGTCCGCATGCTCTCCAGGTGCGCGCCCGTCTCCACCACGTTGTCGGGGACGCTGCCCCACACGTTGCACAAGCTCACCCAACCGGACAGGCTGTCGGCGTTGTTACGGGCGACGATCGTGCCGGGGTTCCGCTGCCACTCCTGCAGCCCGATGGGCTTGTTGGCCACCAGCACCGAGCGATAGCGGCCGTTCGACGCGAACGGGACGTTCACATCGAACGTGCCGATCACCTCCACCTCGCCGAGGAGCTCGGTGACGAGTGGCCACCCACACGTCTGGCCCACCAGCAGGTCGGGTCGGTGCCACACCGCGTGCAACTCTGTGTCGACGTCCAGTTCGTCCGGCGCCTCCGCGAGGTGGGCGCGCACCGCCGCCCACAGGCGGGCCTGGTGCTCCCGCAGGTGTGGGAACGGATACATCGCGAGCTGGGCGATCACCGCGCGATCATGCCAGACCGCGGCTGCCGTATGGACGGGCTCCCGGCGACAGCGGGTGGTCGGGCTGGCAGAACGGCGTGAAGAAGTACGTCCGCAGCACGTGGAAGTAGCTGGAGTAGAAGCCGGCCCCCTCGGCGGCGATCGCGTCGCTGCCCATGGCGCGGTGGATCTCGGGGAGGCGATACCACTCGACATCCGGCTCGGCGTGGTGCGTGTGGTGCAGGTTGATGTTGAGGAACAGCAACGACACGAGGGGGCCGGCGAGCACCACGGCCGAACGTGTGCCGTCCGAAACGGCACAGTGCTCCACGAAAGAACGCAGCACGCTGCACGCTGCTCCGCCGAGCACGAACGCGAACCCGTAGACCCACGGGTTCAGGCCGACGACGCCGAAGAGCCACCACGCCAGGAGCGCGGCAAGCGGCAGATGGATCAGCCACGCGCGACGGATGGCCCGGTCGTCGAGGTGGGTGAGGTCCTTCCGCCAGAACCGGAGCAACGTGCGCGGCACGCCGAGGGTGAAGCGGCCCGGCGTCGTGCGCAGGAAGATCATGTAGCGGCGACGCCAACCGCTCGCGTGCTGCCATTGCGGCGGGGCGAAGTAGGTGGACTCGGGATCGTCGAACGGGTCGGTGAGGTTCGAGCGATGGTGGGCGATGTGCAGTGCCTTGTAGCGGTCGAACGGGATCCAGAACGACAGTGGGACCCGGCCGACGGCGTTGTTCAACCACGCCCATGGGGTGGGGTGGCCGTGAAGCAGCTCGTGGCCGATCGAGAGCGACAGACCGCCGAGGTACACGAACGCGATGAACTGGAGGGGCCAGGGAATGTGGCGATGGGCGAACACGACCCCGAGCCACGTCGCGTAGAAGCCGAACACCACCAGCACCGTCGGCCACTCGATTGCCCGCCGGGTCCGCCCTCCGGACACCCCGCCTCCTTCTTGATCACTTCGTCACCGAACAATACCGGAACGGTCGTCCCGGTATGCAGTTCATCGGCGTGGGTCGTCGCCGGGATGAGCACGTCCTCGCGTCAGCGAAACGTCGCTGCCGCGCTCGTCGTACGGGCGAGCGCGACTTCGTCGAGCGCACACCCGAGCCCGGGCTCCTCGCCGAGGCTGATCCAACCGGCCTCGGCGCACAGACCGACGGCGAGCGGATAGTCCCGTCGCTCGACGGTCCAGTCGGGTGGATCGAACGGCCACTCGACCCATTGCGCACCGTCCTGGCCCGCCACGCCCGCCGCGAGGTGGAGGTTCGCCAGCACACCGATGCCGTTGCCCCACGTGTGGGGGGTGAACAGCTTGCCGGCGGCGATCACCTCCCGGGCGAGCAGCGAGAGGCCGCTGATGCCCTGCGTGCACGCCGCGTCCGGCTGGAAGACGTCGAGGCAGTCCCGACGGAGCAGTTCGCGGAACTCGTACGGCTCGCGGGTCATCTCGCCGCCGGCGATCAGCATCGCGCCGGCCCGACGCACGCGGCGGCGGAGCTCGCTCATCCCGTCGTAGTCCCCTCGGTGCAGCGGCTCCTCCATCCAGAACACGTCGGCGGCGACGAGTCGTTCGGCCACGCGCCAGGCGTCTTCCACGCCCCACGGGCGGGCGGTGTCCGACGGCATTCGCCAGCCCTGGTTGCAGTCCACCATCAAGGTCAGCCCATCGCCGATCGCGTCGCGCACCGCGTCGACGATGGCGAGGTCGTCTTCGATCCGCGGGCGCCCGAATCGCAGCTTCATCGCGCCGAAGCCGAGGTCGATCATCCGGCGCGCGGTCGCCACCATCTCGTGCACCGGACGATGCACGGCGGTCGAGGCGTACAGCCGCAGGCGTGGCGACGTGCCGCCGAGCATCCGCCACACGGGTTGCCCGCGGATCTTGCCCGCCAGATCCCACAGAGCGATGTCCAACGGCCATGGCCGGCCGGCGTGGAACTCGATGTTCGCGAGGCGTGCCGCATGTCGGTCGAGGTCGAGTGGATCCTGTCCGACGAACCACTGGGCGAAGTCGGCGAAGCCGTACATCACATCGCCCGAGCCGATGCCGACACGGCCCTCGCTGTCGCGCACTCGCACGATCGTGGCCGGGAACTTCGTCCGCGGCCGGGTGTCCCAGGACGCGACGAAAGCAGGTTCGAGCGGCAGCTGGTGATGGCTGATGTCGATGGCGACGATCTCGCTCAATGGCGCCCCTATTCTTGAGACAACCGTACAAGGAATCCCGCACACGGTGTAGAATCGCTCGACGTGACCGACATGCAGGGGGAAGCGCAGCGCGGTCGTCGCCGCGGTCGCGACAGAGCCGAGAATCGCGGTCCCCGGCTTCCCGAGCAGATCCCCTACCGGCAGCCGTACATGCGCCTCAACCACACCGAGGTGGTGTCTGCCGACGAGCTGCAATCGATCCACGAGGCATCGCTGACGGTGCTGGAACGGATCGGGATGGAGTTCCTCGAGCCCGAGTCGCGGGGCATCATGCGCGAGGCCGGCGCGGAGGTCGACGAGTCCACGCGACGCGTGCGCTTCCCGCGCGAGCTCGTCGAGCGATCGGTGGCGAAGGCGCCGTCGGAGTTCACCCTGCACAGCTGGAACCCGGCCAAGAACGTGCGCGTCGGTGGTCGCTGGATGGCGTTCGCCACGGTGGCCAGCGCGCCCCACTACATCGACCGCAACGGCGTTCGCAAGACCGGCGACCGCGAGGGCTTCCGCGACCTGCTGAAGCTCGCCCAGATGCTGGACATCATCCACTACATCGCCGGCTACCCGGTCGAGCCGATCGATCTGCACGCGTCGATCCGCCATCTCGAAGCCTCGTACGACATCCTGACCCTCACCGACAAGGGTCTGCACTGCTACAGCCTCGGTCGTCAACGCAATCGCGACTGCCTGGAGATGGTCCGCATCGCACGCGGCATCGACCATGCGACGCTGGACCGCGAACCGTCGGTCATCACGGTCGTCAACACGAACTCGCCGTTGCGCCTCGACATCCCGATGGCGCAGGGCATGATCGAGTTCGCCCATCACAACCAGCCGATCGTGGTCACTCCCTTCACCCTGGCCGGGGCGATGGCGCCGATCACGCTCGCCGGCGCGTTGGCACAGCAGAACGCCGAAGCGCTCGCCGGGATCACGCTGGTCCAGACGGTCAACCCCGGAGCGCCGGTGATGTACGGAGGGTTCACGTCGAACGTGGACATGCAGTCGGGTGCGCCCGCGTTCGGTACACCCGAGTACGTGCGGACCGCGATGATCGGCGGGCAGCTCGCTCGGCGCTACGGCATTCCCTACCGCAGCAGCAACGTCTGCGCCGCGAACGCACTGGACATGCAGGCCGCCTACGAGAGTGTGTTCTCGCTGTGGGGCGCGGTGATGGGCGGCGTCAACTTCATGATGCACGGCGCGGGCTGGATGGAAGGCGGGCTGCACGCCAGCCTGGAGAAGATGCTGCTCGACGCCGACCTCCTGCAGATGGTCGCCAAGATGCTCGAGCCGGTCGTCGTCGACGCCGACACGCTGGCGATCGACACGATCGAACAGGTCGGTCCGGGCGGCCACTTCTTCGGGACGGCGCACACGCAGGCACGCTTTCGCGACGCGTTCTACCGCCCGATCCTGTCGGACTGGCGGAACTACGAGAGCTGGGAAGAGGCGGGAAGCCCCACCACCGACCAGCGCGCCCGGCGCCTCGTCGGGCAGTTCCTCGGCGCATACGAGGAGCCGGCGATGGACCCGGACGCGAAGGCCGAGCTGCGCGCCTTCGTCGACCGACGCGTCGCCGAGGGCGGCGTGCCGACCGATTTCTGACACAGAGCACATGGCAACAGCAGGGGGACAGCAATGAAGTCATCGGCACAGGTGGTCGTCATCGGTGGTGGTGTGGTGGGGGCCAGCGTGCTCTACCACCTCACCAAGGCGGGGTGGACCGACGTGGTGCTGGTCGAGCGGAACAAGCTGACGTCGGGCAGCACGTGGCACGCGGCCGGTGGCATGCACACGCTCAACGGCGACCCGAACGTGGCACGGCTGCAGCAGTACACGGTGAACCTGTACAAGGAGATCGAAGCCGAGTCGGGCCAGCACTGCGGCATCCACCTCCCTGGCGGCATTCAGTTGGCCGACACGCCCGAACGGCTCGACTGGCTGCGGATGGCCCAGGCACGCGGCACGTACCTCGGCATGCACATGGAGATCATCTCCATGAAAGAGGCCAAGGAGCTCAACCCGTTGCTGGAGGAGAGGTTCTTCGTCGGCGCCCTGTTCGACGAGGACGAGGGCAGCGTCGACCCGCACGGCGTCACCCACGCCTATTCCATCTGCGCCCGCAACCGCGGCGCCGAGGTGTACCAGGACACGTGGGTGAAGGCACTCGACCAGCGACCCGACGGCACGTGGGACGTGTTCACCGATCGCGACGACCACGTCATCCACGCCGAGCACGTGGTCAACGCCG
>JAYVMH010000110.1:0-8635 GCA_043759015.1 Actinomycetota bacterium | reverse complement strand
GAAGGCGTTGGGGGTTGCCGCGGTGGGCGCGAGCGGCTAGACCCGAGGACATGACCCTCACCGACGACACTCGGGTCGTGCACACCGGTTGCACGCTCGACTGCCCCGACGCCTGCTCGCTCGCCGTCACGGTGACCAACGGGCGCATCACCCGCGTCGACGCCGCCCCGGAGAACCCGCTGACCGACGGCTGGATCTGCTCGAAGGTGCGCCGCCACGCCCAGCGGGTGTACGCGCCCGAGCGAGTGATGACCCCGATGGTGCGCACCGGGCCGAAGGGCGCGGGCGAGTTCCGCGCGGCCACGTGGGACGAAGCGCTCACCCTGATCGCGGGCCGGATGCGCGCGGCGATCGATCGATCCGGCGCCGACGCGGTGGTCGCGTTCACCTACAACTCCTCGGCCGCGCGTGTCGAGAAGGCCAGCCTCACCGAAGCGCTGTTCGCGACGATCGGCGCGACCGTCGTCGACCACACGATCTGCGCCCACACGATCGGCGTTGCGTGGCAGAGCGTCTACGGGCCGATGCGTTCGGCCGACCCCGCCGACGTCGTGCACAGCAAGCTCGTCGTCGTGTGGGGCGCGAACCCGACGGTGAGCAACACGCACTTCCCGCCGCTCGTGCAGAAGGCGGTCGATGCCGGAGCACGTCTCGTGGTGATCGACCCGCGGCGCACGGCCATGGCCAAGCGGGCCGACCTGCACCTCGCCGTGCGCCCGGGCACCGACGTGGTGCTCGCCCACGCGATCGCCCGCCTGTGGTCGGCGCACGGCCATCTCGACCACGACTTCATCGCCGCCCACTCGACGGGCGCGGAGGAGTTCCTCGCCGCGTCGCAGCAATGGTCCGTCGAACTGGCGGCCGAGACCACCGGCCTCTCCGCGGACGACATCCAGACGTTGGCGCGCTGGTGGGGCACCACCCGACCGACGATGCTGCGCATCGGTTGGGGGCCCGAACGCAACGCGAACGGCGGCGCGGCCTGCCGGGCGATCCTCACCCTGCCGGTGCTCGGTGGCCACTTCGGTGAACCGGGCAGCGGTGTCATCGGCAGCACCTCCGCAAATGCGACGAAGGCAACACGGCGGTGGCCGGCCGCGGCGTCGCACGGTCCCACGCGTCGGCACGTCCCGCTGCACCAGGTGGGTCGGTGGATGGCGCCGGGCTCGGACGATCCGTGCGAAGTCCTTTTCGTGCAGGGTGCGAACCCGTTGGTGATGTGCCCCGACACGAACGCAGTCATCGGAGCGTTCTCGCGCGACGACGTGTTCACCGTCGTGCACGAACAGGTCCTCACCGACACCACCCGCTTCGCCGACGTCGTCCTGCCGGCCACCACCAGCTTCGAGATCGACGACGTCGCCACCAGTTACGGCACGTACGCGGTGCTGCCGGTGCGGCGGGCGATCGAGCCGGTCGGCGAATCGCGATCCAATGACCAGGTCGGTGTCTCGCTCGCCAACGCGTTGGGCCTCGACTGGATCGCGCCGCCCGTCGGCGATGCCTTCGACGACCCGGGTCCGCGGCTCGCGGAGGTGCCGGCGCGTCAGTTCGACGACACGACCCCGGTCGACGGGCGTGCGCAACTGGTGGACGCCGAGCAGGGGGTGCCGCGGTTCGTCTCCGCCGCGGCCGCGCCCGATCGTTATCCGCTGACGTTGATCTCGCCGGCCACCTCGAAGTTGGTCAACTCGATGTTCGGCGAGTTCCAGAGCCCGTCGCCGGCGATCGTCCTGCATTCCGCCGATGCCTCGGCGAGGGGACTCGTCGCCGGAGCTCGAGTGCGGGTGACGAGTGCGCTCGCCACCATCGAGGTGCCGCTGGAGATCAACGACGACACCCGGCCGGGTGTGGCGGTGATGGCCAAGGGCGTCTGGTTGCGGCATCACCCCGACGGGCGCGGCGTGAACGCGCTCACCCCCGCGACGGGCGACGCGTTGGGCAACGGCGCGTGCTTCAACGACACGTTCGTCGAGGTATCGCCCACCTGACCATCACGGCACGATCACGGCACGATCACGGCACCCCGAGCACCCATCCCTCCTCGTCGACGACCACATCAACGACCACATCGACGACCACATCAACGACCACATCAACGGCTGCGCGGTCGTCCACCTGCGGAGTGAAGAGGGCCGCCAGCTCGCCACGCCGATCGCGGTCCACGAGCCATCGGGCCAACGCGATCACCTGGCGCGCATCCTTGATCTCGTGCGACACCTGACCGCATTGGACCATGCTCGGCCACACCTCGGTGAGCACCACGGAGTGCTCCCCGGGCACGGCCGCGGGCGGTCGCAGCCCGGTGTCGAACGGCCACACCCGGGTCACGTCGCGCAGCTCCGCGTGTGTGCGCAGGTGGTGAGCGACGGGAATGCCGGTGAGCGACTGGCTGCCGACGCTGCCGACCCCGAAGAGCTGCCACGCGGTCGACGGGAAGCGCATGCGCTGCTCGGTCAGGCGCTTGTCGGGTTCGGGGAACGGCTTCGTTTTCGTCCTCGTCAGCCATTCGCTCGTACGTGCGGCAGGCGCGCCCCAGAACCGCCGCGCAGCCATCCGCCGGTTGAGGTCGGCGGCGACCTCGAAGCGGTTGCTGCGGTTGCGGTCGTCGTCGACGATTCGCGACGCAAGGTGGTGCCACATCGCCTCCCACGGCGTGCCGTCCAGCCCGGCACTCGCGGCCGTCCCCCGTGGGTAGCCGAGCGGGAAGTCGAAGCCGATCAGCATTCGCTCGCGCTGCAACGCAATAGCGACCAACGCCTCGCGGGCGATCGCCCGCGTCGGGTGGTTGACCACGGCCACCGCGCCCGACGCGACCTCGAGGTCTGCCACCCAGATCGAATCAGCGCCCACCGCAGGTCGCGCTGACGCGCTCCAGTCGACCACCACGATCCGATCGAACAACGGCATGCTCACGCCGTCATGCAACGTCGGTGGCGGCGCCGGTGAACTGCGCGTTGTAGAGCTCGAAGTAGGCGCCGCGGGTGGTGAGCAGGTCGTGGTGGGAACCCTGCTCGACGATGCGGCCGGCGTCCATCACGAGGATGGTGTCGGCGTCGCGGATCGTCGACAGCCGGTGTGCGATCACGAAGCTGGTGCGCCCGCCGCGGAGCTTGGCCATCGCCCGCTGGATGAGCACCTCGGTGCGCGTGTCGACCGAGCTCGTTGCCTCGTCCAGGATCAGGATCGACGGGTCGGAGAGGAACGCGCGGGCGATGGTGAGCAGCTGCTTCTCGCCGGCGCTGACGGACGTGCCTTCGTCGTCGAGCACGGTGTCGTAGCCCAGGGGCAGCGAGTGCACGAAGCGATCGACATAGCACGCCTTGGCCGCGGCGAGGATCTGTTCGTCGGTCGCGTCCACGTTGCCATATCGGATGTTCTCGCGGATCGTGCCGCCAAACAGCCACGTGTCCTGCAGCACCATGCCGAGCTCATCGCGGAGCTCGTCGCGGCGCATCTCGGCGATGTCGCGACCATCGAGCAGGATTCGCCCCGAGTTCAACTCGTAGAAACGCATGATGAGGTTGACGAGCGTCGTCTTGCCGGCGCCCGTGGGCCCGACGATCGCGACGGTCTGGCCCGGCTCGGCGACCAGCGACAGGTTCTCGATCAGCGGGCGGTCGGCGACGTAGCGGAACGAGACCTGCTCGAACTCGACCCGGCCCTTCACGTGGAGCACGACGTGATCCGGGTCGACCGCAGGGTCTGGCGACTGCTCAGGTGCGTCGAGCAGTTCGAACACGCGCTCGGCGGAGGCGATGCCGGACTGCAGCACGTTCACCATCGACGCCGTTTGCGTGAGCGGTTGCGAGAATTGCCGCGAGTACTGGATGAACGCCTGCACGTCGCCGAGCCCGAGCGCCCGATTGGCGACCTTGATGCCGCCGAACACAGCGATGGTGACGTAGTTCAGGTTGCCGATCAGCACCGTGGCCGGCTGGATGCACCCGCTGATGAACTGCGCCGAGAAGCCGGCGTGGTAGAGCTCCTCGTTCGTCGCGTCGAAGCGGGCCTGCGCCTCGTGCTGGCGACCGAACGCCTTCACAACGGTGTGGCCGGTGAAGTTCTCCTCCACCTGACCGTTCAACATCCCTGTGTGTCGCCACTGGGCGATGAAGCGCCCCTTGGAGCGCTTGGCGATCTGCTTCATCACCGAGATCGACAGCGGCACGCTGACCACCGCGACGATCGCCAGCTCCCACGAGATCCAGATCATCATCGCGATCGTGCCGATGATCGTCAGCACGCCGGTGAGCAGTTGGCTGATCGATTGCTGCAGGCTCTGGGCGACGTTGTCGATGTCGTTGGTCACTCGGCTGAGCACGTCGCCGAGTGATTGCGTGTCGAGGTACGACAGCGGCATCGCGTGCAACTTGGCCTCCACCTCGCCGCGCAGGCGGCGCATCGAGCGCTGCACCACGCCGGCGAGCACCCACGCCTGCACGTACGACAGCACGTAGCCGGCCAGGTACAGGCCGACTGCGATCCACAGCGTGCGGTGCAAGGCGCCGAAGTCGATCGTCTTCGTGCCGCCGATGTGGAACGCGCCGCGGAAGACGATGTTGGTGGCGTTGCCCAGCACCCGCGGGCCGCTGACGATGAGTGCGACGCTGGCGACCGCGAGGAGCAGCACCGCCCACAGCAGATTGCGCTCGGGGGCCATGCGGTCGAACAGCCGCCGGATCGAGCCGCGGAAGTCCTTCGACTTCTCCATCGGCACGCCGACGGTGCTCCACCGCGGGCCCGACATCGTCGTGTTGGACGGGGGTGGCGGTGGCTGCTTGAGCTGTTGTCCTTCGCTCACGACGCCCTCCCCGCCGACTCGTCGGCCGTGAGCTGAGAGCTCACGATCTCCTGGTAGGTCTCGCACGTCGCGAGCAGCTCCGCATGCGAACCGAGACCCACCTGCTCGCCGTCCTCGAGTACGAGGATCTGATCGGCATGCTGGATCGACGACACCCGTTGGGCCACCAGCAGGATCGCAGCGTCGCGCGTGTACGGCTGCAACGCCGCGCGGAGCCGGGCATCGGTGGCCATGTCCAGTGCGGAGAACGAGTCGTCGAACACGTAGAGGTCGGGCTTGCGGACGAGCGCGCGGGCGATCGCCAGCCGTTGGCGCTGGCCGCCCGACACGTTGGTGCCACCCTGGGCGATCGGAGCCTCGAGCCCACCCTGCATGGCCCGCACGAAGTCGGCGGCCTGGGCGACGGTGAGCGCCTCCCACATCTCGTCCTCGGTGGCGTCGGGCTTGCCGTAGTGGAGGTTGCTGGCGACGGTGCCGCCGAACAGGTACGGGCGTTGAGGAACGAGTCCGATGCGGTCCCACAGCAGCTCAGGCGCGAGTTGGCGCACGTCGACGCCGTTGACGTCGACCTCGCCCTCGGTGACGTCGATCAGTCGGGCCACGAGGTTGACCAACGTCGTCTTGCCCGACCCGGTGCTGCCGACGATCGCGGTCGTGGTACCGGCGGCGCACCGGAAGTTCAGGCCGGCGAGCACCGAGTGCTCTGCCCCCGGATACCGGAAGCCCGCGTCGCGCAGCTCGACGGATGCGCGCTCGGTGAACTCGTGCACCGCGTGCTCGGTGGCGACGATGCTGGACGGCGTGTCGAGCACCTCGCCGATGCGCTCGGCACTGACCGCGGCGCGAGGCACGAGCGCGGCCATGTACGTGGCCATCATCACGGCCATCAGGATCTGCATCAGGTACTGGAGGAACGCGAGCAGCGAGCCGACCTGCAGGTGGCTCGCGGCCACCCGGTTGGCGCCGAACCAGATCACGGCGACGCTGGACACGTTGACGATCGCGGTGACCGTCGGGAACATCAGCCCCATCAGCCGGCCGCCGCGCAACGCGGTGCGCGTCAGCCTGTCGTTGCTCTCCCCGAAGCGCTCGGTCTCGTAGGGCTCGCGTACGAACGCGCGCACCACGCGGATGCCGGTGATCTGCTCGCGCAGCACGCGGTTCAGGTCGTCGATGCGATCCTGCATCACGCGGAACGTCGGGATCATGCGGGCGATGACGTTGCCGATGCACAGCAACAGGAATGGGATCGCGATGGCGAGGATCCAGGTGAGCTGCACGTCCTCGCCCATCGCCATGATCGTGCCGCCGACGGCGGTGATCGGCGCGGCGATCAGCAGCGTGCACGTCATCTGAACCACGGTCTGTACCTGGGTGACGTCGTTGCTGACGCGCGTGATCAGGCTCGGTGCGCCGAA
Organism: Actinomycetota bacterium; assembly: GCA_043759015.1. GTDB lineage: Bacteria > Actinomycetota > Acidimicrobiia > Acidimicrobiales > Ilumatobacteraceae > UBA668. The sequence goes on along the minus strand of JAYVMH010000110.1, from coordinate 2,413 downwards.
GTGCGACACCTCGCGGGCCGAGAAGTCGGTGACCTGATGGAACAGCGCGCCGCGCACGTCGCGGCCGAACGAAGCGGCCACCCTTGAGCCGTAGTAGATCGCGATGACGGTGAAGCCGACCTGGAACGCGGTGATGACGACCATCAACACGCCGTGCTTCCAGATGTAGGCCGTGTCGCCGTGCAGCACGCCCTTGTCGATGATGTCGGCGTTGAGGTGGGGCAGGTACAGCGCCGCGATCGTCTGCAGCGTCTGGAAGAGGAGAACCACCAACAGCAGGCCGCGGTAGCGGCGCAGATAGGTGCGCAGGAGCCGGATCAACATTCGTCGTTCATCTTGCCGTCGATCGCGCGAAACCAACGACACGAGCAGAGATCCGCGGCCAGGGCGGCGCTGTGGGTCACCGTCGATCGGGCAACGTCGATGTGGGTCACGCCGATGTGGGTAACGTCGACACGACCATGACCGTTGTTGCACCTCGCCCGCTCCCGGAGTTCGTCGATGTGGTGATCGTCGGTGCCGGGCTCGCCGGCCTCGCCGCGGCGCGCTCGGTCGAGGCCGCCGGTCGGAACTGCGCGGTGCTCGAGCGGTCCGACGGTGTGGGCGGGCGCGTCCGCACCGACATCGTCGAAGGCTTCCGCCTCGATCGCGGTTTTCAGGTGCTGCTCACGGCGTATCCGGAAGCGAAGGCGCAGCTCGACCTCGACGCGCTGAAGCTGCGGAACTTCCTGCCCGGTTCGTTGGTCTGGACGGGAACCCGCCCGTATGCGGTGGGTGATCCGTTGCGCCGACCGTCGCTCGCGCTGCCGAGCATGGTCGCGCCGATCGGTTCCATCGCCGACAAGATCCGGCTCGCCAAGCTCCTCCAACGGGTGCGCAACGCCGAGCCGCGCGATCTTTTGCGGGGGCCCGACATCAGCACGCTCGACGCGTTGAAGGCGGCGGGGTTCGGCGAGCGCATCATCGACCGGCTCTTCCGACCGCTCATCGGTGGCATCCAGCTCGACCCGACCCTCAGTGGGTCGGCGCGCATGTTCGAGGTGATCCTGCACTGCCTCGCCACGGCCGACTCGGCGGTCCCGTCACACGGCATGCAGGCCATCCCCGACCAGATGGCCTCGCGGCTGCGCGCGGGCACGATCCACCTCGGGACCACGGTGGCCTCCGTCGCTCCCGGAGAGGTCCGCACCGAAGACGGTCGTGTCGTGCGCACGGCGCGGGTGATCGTCGCGGTCGAAGGCCCGGCCGCAGCCGAACTGCTGCCAGACCGCGGCGTTGCGGCCCCGAGGTCGCGTGATGTCGGATGTGTGTGGTTCGACGTGCCCTCTTCCCCGGTGGCGCAACCGCTGATCGTGCTCGATGGTGTGCAGTCCGGCCCGGCGTTGAACATCGCGGTGATGAGCATGGTGGCACCGGAGTACGTCACGTCCGCGGCACCGCACGGCCATGCCCTCGTCGCTGCCGCCTGCCCCGCCACGGGCGACGTGGAGGACCTGGAGGCGGAGGTGCGTGACCAGTTGCGCCGTTGGTGGGGCCCGACCATCGACCGCTGGCGCACGTTGCGCGTCGACCGCATCGCCCACGCCCAACCCGACGACCGTCCCCCGTTCTCACCCAAGCAGAACCAGGCGCTCGGCGACGGGCTGTTCGTGTGCGGCGATCACTGCGACACCCCGTCCATCCAGGGGGCGCTGTTCTCCGGTCGGCGATGCGGCGAGGCGGTGGTGGCGTCGTTCGGCTGAGAACGACACGCTGAACGACATCAGCTGAACGGCATCAGCTCAACGACACCGCTCAACGGCATCAGCTGAACGACACTGCTCAACGGCATCAGCTCAACGGCTCTGCTCAACGACTCTCTGCTCAACGACTTCGTTCAACGATCGGCAGCAAGTTGCATACAAGTAGACGATACAAGTACGGTACAGCTCGTGACGGCCGATTGGAATCCCGGCCAGTACCACCGCTTCGCCGGTGAGCGCACCCAACCCTTCCTCGACCTGCTGGCCTTGATCCGCGGCGACGTGCCGCTCGGCCGTGCGGTGGACCTGGGCTGCGGCAGCGGCGAGCTGACCGCCCTCGCCGCGGACCGGTTCGGCATCGACACCGTGCGCGGCATCGACAACTCACCGGCCATGCTCGCCGCTGCGGCCGCGCACGCTCGGCCCGGTCTCGAGTTCCGGTTGGGCGACATCGGTGCCTGGACAGCGGACGGCGACCACGATCTGGTGCTCGCCAACGCCAGCCTGCAGTGGGTGCCGAACCACGCCGACGTGCTGCGCCGGTGGCGCGACGCGCTTGCACCCGGTGGCCAGCTGGTGGTGCAGGTGCCTTCGAACGCCCACATGCCCTCACACGTCGTCGCGGCCGAGGTCGCGGCGGACCCGCGGTTCGCCGCCGCGTTCGGCCCGGC